>QLUL01000215.1 GCA_018725425.1 Chloroflexota bacterium | reverse complement strand
GGAGTAGAAAAGCTGAGAAATCCGATTGTAGTTCCCTGGTTAGGTAACCGGACTGTAGAAATCGTCTGGACAGCTTGACTTGAGGTGGCTCTTTGGCCATTATACTATCTGTGAAAATCGGTGTTAAAGCGGATGTTCCAGCACGTATCTGTGAAAATCATCGAACCAGATACGAAATTGCCCTTTCAATCCTTACGAAATCCATCATGTAGTCATGTATTCCCGAATCTGGCGAGCCCCTCGAAATGGAACATCCGTTGCAGAAAGGAGTGCGTTTCGGGAGACGATCCTGGTTCCCATACCCCACCCTGAGAAGGAATATGTCCCTTCTCAGAATCACCCTTGGCAGCGAAGCAACCTCAATTGCTTGAAGCTACGAATGAGATTGCTTCGTCACCTTCGCTCCTTGCAATGACATTTGGGAGCCGCGGGACTGAGGAAACCTTCTTCCCCTTCTACTCAGGCAGCCGCCGGTGTCTGACCAGGGAAAAGCATCTTCCATTTCCCCAGCAACTGCTCACGGGACTCTTCATGGTCCGGATCAGGTATGCAGCAATCCACCGGGCAGACCTCAACGCATTTTTTAGACTCAAACCAGCCGATGCACTCGGTGCACTTAGCAGGATCGATCTCGTAGAGTGCATCCCCCTCTTTGATCGCCTCATTCTTGCATTCGGGCTCACAGGCTCCGCAGCTGATGCATTCATCGGTGATCTTGTATGCCATTTGTTCCCTCCTCTGTACTATTATAGTTTTGTCACGGATGCGGGTGTCACTGTCGATCATGGTGGGGTCATTTGCCTTCCTCCTCTATATTATTAGGCTGAAGACTGAAGACTATTAGCCTACTTCAGCCTTCAGCCTAGCTACCTAAAGGCCATAATGGAAAGCTTCTCCCTCAGAGCGTTAGCTACGTGCTCGGGGACCAGGTCTTCAATGCACCCCCCGAGCTGGGCAACCTCCTTGAGAATACTGGAGCTGAGGAACTGATACTGCACGCTGGTCATCATGCAGAGCACCTCGATCTCTGGTGCCAGCTTCTTATTCATCAAGGCCATCTCGAATTCTCGCTCGAAATCGGAGCTCATCCTCAGCCCGCGCACAATTACCCCGGCATTCAACTGCCTGGCGAAATCGACGGTCAGCCCGAAAAACGGCTCCACCCGGATGTTGGATGTGGGGGCCACCGCCCTCTGTATCATATCCACCCGCTCTTCGGTGTTGAAGAGGAGGTTCTTCTGCGGGGTGGCGAAAACCCCGATGACGAGCTTATCGAAAACCTGTGCCGCCCGGGTAGCTATATCGAGATGGCCATAGGTTATGGGGTCGAATCCCCCCGGATACAAAGCGGTGGTCAATCTTCATCTCCTGCAAATTGATATATTGAGACGCACGTATCTCCGTGACGAAGTCTCCTGATCATCTGGAAGTTGCCACAAGTCTCCTCCGGACTCAGTTTCTGGGAATGCTCCATCACAATGGTTGTCTGCTTCCCCACGAGGTCAGAGTCAGCCACCTCTGCGAGTATAGTATGACCAGAGCGGTCGAAATATGGCGGGTCCAAGAAAATGAGGGTATATCGCTTCTTGAGGGTGCGGAGGGCTTTTCTCGCCTCCATGCGGTAGACGTGAGAGCTTTCGGCGAGTCCGGTGTGTTTCAGATTCTCTTTGATTATGGAACAGCATCTGTGGTTCCGCTCGACGAAGTCGACTTCCTCTGCTCCCCGGCTGAGGGCCTCGATGCCCAGTGCCCCGCTGCCGGCGTAAAGGTCAAGCGCGGCAGACCAGTCAACGGAAAGGGACTCCAGAGCGGAGAAGATAGCCCCGCGAACTAGATCGACGGTGGGGCGGATATGGGCATCCCTGGGCGACTTTAGCGGATGCCCCTTAGCTCTGCCTGCAATTACTCTCATTCCTTTTGATTGGTGATTGGCGACCAGTTACCACCAGTTACCATTCACTAATCACCATTTACCAGTTACCAACCCTGATCGCTCAAGGCTCGATGCTTCACCTATTATAAAAGGTCTCCCGGATTTTTTCAAGGGGTAGTCTATTATCACAAGAGGAAGTGATTGAAATTATTCTGAACCAACCAGCACCCATGAACCATGAAGACATCCTGGCGGTTTATGAGGCTGGTCCTGAGGCGGTGATCAAGCTCATCAACACCCTGAGTGCAACCATTTTTGAACAGTTGGAGCAGATTGCTGCACTCCAGGAGAGGGTAAAAGCTTTAGAAGAGCAGCTTAACAAAAATAGTCGTAACAGCAACAAACCCCCTTCAACAGATTTCCTAAAGCCCCAAGATAGGCGTGGAAAAAGTGGCAAGCCGGTTGGTGGTCAGAAAGGACACCCCGGCCATACCTTAGAGATGGTAGACAACCCAGACCATACGATCATCCAT
>QLUL01000214.1 GCA_018725425.1 Chloroflexota bacterium | reverse complement strand
GCCATAGTTTACCCCCCGAGTGCCCAAGCAAGATCCTCCATCATTGCCTCGTGCTGATGCTCAGCCAATTCTACCCAGTCAATGCCTACTGCCTCAACCGCTTTATCGCGGCCAATCTCGCCACGAAGATAACGGCCCAACATTCGCTCTCGCCACAATTGCCGGACACCGGACTGAAAGGCCATCGCCATCACTTCGGCCTCAGGCTTTTGAGTCTCACGGGCCAAGGTTTGCAGATAAGTCAGCACATCGTTCATCATTTGTCCCTCCGTTATTTACTACACTCCCCCTCAAACACCGTCTCAGCCGGGCCGCTGAGCCACACTTTCCCTCTCATCAATCCAGACCCAAGATCACTTTCAGCGCTGTGGCTACCTTCTGGAGATTCTCTGTCCCGATGTTCCCAATTTTCCTTACCAACCTTCTCTTATCAATAACCCTTATTTGCTCACACAAAAGCACTGAATCCTTAGCTAACCCACCAACCCCAGCGGGGATATTCACATGAGAGGGCAAAATAGCTTCCTTTATCTTGGTTGTGAAGGGAACGATAATTGTATGCGGGCTCTTCTCATTTGCTCTATCTATTTGTATAATCAGTGCCGGCCTTATGCCTGATTGCTCCGTGCCCACCACTGGATTCAAGTCTAGAAGAAATACATTGCCTCTCTTTACTTCCAATCTATCTCTCCCCGGGCTAGCCTGTCTTCATAAGCTGTAAGTTCAGTCAAGTAACTACCCATATCCGATTTGGCCAAAAGATCCCTCTCCTCCTCAATTCGTTGTCGAGAGTTCCCCTGCATTTGCCTTTTGAGCTCCAGAAAATCTATGAAATCGCCGACCTCCTTCACAAGGTCATCCGGCATGAACTTTATCTTTTCCAAGATATAATCTCTAGTTAGCATCGCTTTTTGCACCTCCTCATCTCAGCTTTTATAAACTCCCCCTCAAACACCGTCTCAGCCGGGCCGCTGAGCCACACCTCCCCCCGCCCATCCCAGCCCACCATCAGCGTGCCGCCGGGCAACTCTATCTCAATCATATCATCCCCAAAGCCGTGAAGTCGAGCAGCCACCGCGATGGCACAAGCCCCGCTGCCGCAGGAGAGCGTCTCTCCCGCCCCCCGCTCCCACACCCTCGCCCGCAGTTGCCTCTTGCCGACTACATTGACTATCTCAAAATTGGTTCTATTGGGGAAAACCTGATGATGCTCAATCTGTGGTCCGATATCGGAGAGTGGGAAACCGGCCACCGGTTCATCCAGAAAACAAACCGCATGGGGATTGCCCATGGAAACCAGGCTCATTTTGATTTCGATGTCCTTTAGATTGAGGGGATAATCGAGAACCGGGACGGTTACGCTCTCGATCCTCACCGGAATCTTATCCGGTGCAAATTCCGGGAGGCCCATTGCCACTCGCACCAAGAGTTTAGAGTTCTGAGTTTCGAGTTTCGAGGCCACCCCTCCCCCCTCGGAACTCGATACTCGAAACTCAATACTCGCTTCCCGTATCCCGGCACGGGTTTCGATCTTCAGCCTCGTCTTGCCGGTGAGCCTTTTTTCAATCACGTAGCGCACAAAGCATCGCAGCCCATTCCCGCAGGCCTCCGCCTCGGAGCCATCGGGGTTGAACATGCGCATGCGGAAATCAGCCTTATCTGAGGGTAGAACAAGTATCAATCCATCAGCGCCGATCCCGAAGTGACGCCGGCACATGTCCCTGGCCAGCTCTGGCCAGTTCTGCTCCACTTGGTGCGCATCCAGGAGGACGAAGTCATTGCCCGTGGCCTGCATCTTGGTGAATTTCATCTGGTCTCCTGAGCACACAAATAGTTGGGTAGGGGAGGCTTCAGCCTCCCCCTAATGATCTTGGCTATCAAGCGAGTAGAACGAAGGATGAAAATGTCGTAATGCAAGGCCTGACCCCATCAATAAACTACTTTCTTCAAATCTGGGATTCCACTTCCTTTTACATTAATTTCAAGTGGCGCATAGCCGATAATGTTAAAAAGGAAATTAAATATACTCCATCGCCCTGTTACTTCTACAAATCTAGAGGCCATTACTATTTCATGTTTTCCTGCGTTAAAGGTCACAGTACCTACCGCGGCATCTTCTTGTGCTAAGCCTGCTTCCTTCATCGAGTGTGCAAAATCTTTGCCTAAAACTTTTCCGTCATGTCTTAGCTCTCGTATGCATGGAACAAGTTCCGCTACTAACTCCTTCTTGTAGTACGCCCGCAAAATCCCTGTCACTCTAGAGATTCTCAACTCTATTTTTTCGCCGTCAGGTAACGAAATCCATTCTTTGGGCATAATTTCCCTCCTCTTTCTTCCAATCAACCTTTCTGCTTGTTATGTTTACATAACCTCGAGACGTGTTAATGCTGAGATGCCTAGTCGCCCGGCCTGTGACAGGCGCTCCACTAA
>QLUL01000213.1 GCA_018725425.1 Chloroflexota bacterium | reverse complement strand
ATCGGGACCGCGCACTTCAACGACGAGCGGCATCTGGCCGATGGCGTGAGTGGAACAGGAAAGACAGGGGTCGTAGGCGCGGATGGCCGCCTCGACCCGATTCAGCATTCCCTCGGTCAGGTTATTGGCATCCACGAACTCCTTGGCCACCAGTTCCACCGAGTGACTCATCGCCCAGTTGTTGTTGCCGGTGGCCACGATCAGATTGACCCTGGTTATCTGGCCGTTTTCGTCAGTCCAGTAGTGGTGGAACAGCGTACCACGTGGGGCTTCCATCACGCCCACACCCTCGCCGGTGATGACATTGGACTCGGTTATGATGTCGGTGGAGAGGATGTCGGGGTCTTCCAGCAATTCCCGGGCCCTTTCGGCCGCATAGATGTCCTCGATAAGCCGCGCGTAGTGCATATAGAGCGAGGGCTCCACCGGCCCTTGCGAGATGGACTTGAATTTCTTGAACTCTTCGTTGGCCAAAGGTGTGCTGATGCAATCGGCCACGTTCAGGCGGCCCAATGGCGACACGCGATAGACACCGGCTGGCCAGCCCATCTTCTTGTAATATGGGAACTTGAGGTAGGACCAGTCCTCCACATGCTCTCTGATGTAATCGAGGTAACAGGCGCCGTCGAACTGCTCCAGCCGTTTCCCGTCCCGGTCAATCAGACGCACCGGGCCGTCGTACAGCTCCAAGGCACCCGTTTCCTGATCCACCATACCCATATAGCCCGAGCTGAAGTTGGCGAAACGCTGCACAACATCCTGGTTAGCCTCCAGCCACTGCTTGGCCAGAGCGAGACCCTCTCCCATGTAACCAATCAGCTCATCAATGGGAGCCAGCAGCTCATCGCGCTCCTTCTCGGTGAGCGCCTTGTTCACCCCGCCGGGCACCGCGAATCTGGGGTGGATGCGCCGTCCGGAGACGATGCGGATGACCTCCTGACCGTATTTGCGCAGCTTAACTGCCTTGAGTGCCAGCTCGGGATTAGCCTCAATGATGCCTACCACATTGCGGATGGCCGGGTCGGCATCGAAACCGAAGATCAGATCCGGTCCAGCCAGGTGGAAGAAGTGCATCGAGTGTGATTGAACCATCTGCCCCATGTGCATCAGCTCGCGCAGCAACGAGGCCGGTCGTGGAGGGGTCACTCCGGCAATCATGTCGCAGGCTTTCGCCGAGACAAGATGGTGGCTCACCGGGCAGATGCCGCAGATGCGTGGGGTGATGACCGGCATCTCGAAGAACATCCGCCCCTCGCAGAACTTCTCGAAACCACGGAACTGATCCACGTGTAAGTAGGCATTTTCGACCTCACCTCCACCATTCACGTGTATGGTTACTCGTGCGTGACCCTCGATACGGGTTATCGGTTCAATAGTGATCTTTCTACTCATTGGATCCTCCTATTCATACGTCAGGTTATCGCCTGTGAGCACCGGGATACGGCCCGCCAGCAGCTCGGTCAGCGCAAACCAGATAGCATCAGCCGGTGGTGGGCAGCCGGGTACGTGCACATCAACCTTCACTACTTCGTTGAGGGCCATTTCCCGGTCGAGCAACTTTGCCAGCTCATCGGAGCGCGGGACTGCTCCCCCTTCATCGGTGCTCTCGGTCTCGACGTAACCGCGTCTCAGCAATTCTTCTTTGTCAAAGAAGTTGCGCATCGTGTTGATGCCACCGAAGACTGCGCAATCGCCGAGGGCGACCAGTATCTTGCAGCGTTCTCGCATCTCCTTGGCCACTTCTTCCTGGTGCGTGTTGCCCACCCCACCACTGAGAACCCCCACCTCTACCCCATCCTTTGGCGGATGCTTCAGGTCGGTAATGGGGCTGGAAGTGAACTGCACGTGCTTCACCAGCTCCACGATGCGTTCGTCAATGTCAAGGAGCGACATCTCGCATCCGGAACAGATTTGCAGCCAGTCCGTGGCAATTTTAACTTTGGCCATTTGGTTCGCCTCCTCTTAACTTCCTTTCAGCAAGTGAAGGAACTCTTCAACGGTGAGATTTGAGTCTCGTATCAGCTTCCGGAGCAGCCCCGGCTTTAACTCCCTGTGATTAGGCACCGTTAGGGGCAAGTGCTCCTCGCTCGCCTCATCTCTAAGCCTTATGTGACTCCCTTGTTGCCGAACGACCTTATAGCCTATCTTCTGGAAGGCATTGATAGCCTCCTTGCCCGAAATGACGGGCAACTTGGGATTCATCTCGTCACCGCCACGCTGCCGATCAACATCTTTGAGGCATCGGGTATAGGAGCCCGCTGCTCTAGTAAATCCTCCAGACAGAGTAAAATGGCTTCTTTGATGTTGGCCAGTGCCTCTTCGATGGTATTTCCTTGGCTATAGCAGCCAGGAAGGCTAGGGCAGGTGATTACGTACCCTCCTACTTCTTCGTCCGGCTCTATCAGCACCTTGAAATCATAGATCTTCATTCATTACCCCCCTCTCATTTTAT
>QLUL01000212.1 GCA_018725425.1 Chloroflexota bacterium | reverse complement strand
GGTAGTTTCACCATGAAGGTGCTGCCGATACCAACAATGCTTTGTACTTCAAGTTGACCACCGTGCAGTTGCACAATATGCCTGGCAATCGATAGCCCCAGGCCGGCTCCGCCACCATGCCTGGACCGTGAGCGGTCCACCCGATAGAAGCGATCAAATATGCGGGACTGCTCTTCACCAGCGATCCCGGTGCCGGTATCTGCCACAGTGACCACTACCCACTCGCCTTCACCATAGGTGTTCACTATAACCTCTCCGCCCTGGCGGTTGTAGCGCACGCCGTTCTCGATGAGGTTATGGAAGACGCGTGCCAATAGCACCGAATCTCCCCGTGCCGTCAGGTCATCAGTGCCCATAAGCCTCAATGTCACTGAGTGCTCGCTGGCCAATGGCTTGAGATCAAGCAGTACATCCTCCAGGATCGGTTCGATGGCAATGGCGGCATCTAGGGGAATATGCTCCTCGGTTGCCAGCAAAAGCAGGTCATCCACCAATCGCTGCAATCGGGTGAGTGCACGCGCTAGTGTTGCACTTATGGCACGGTAATCCTCAATCGTGGCGTTGGGATCGGCGCTGACGATGTCTACGCTGGCACGAAGCGTGGTCAGCGGCGTGCGTAGTTCGTGTGCCGCATCGGCGACGAAACGGCCTTGTTGCTCAAATGCGGCCTCCAGGCGATCGAGCATGGCGTCAAAGGTCCCGGCTAATTGGGTCAATTCGTCCGCTGGGCCCATTAAACTAAGACGGGTATCGAGTGTTTTGGCGTCAATTCCTTGGGCCGCTTGAGCGAGCTTCTGCACCGGACGCAGTGCCCGGCCGGCCAGCCAGTAAGAACCGACACCACCCAGGGACACGATCAGCCCCAGCCCGATGAGTGAGATGATGCTCATTTGATGACGGATATGTGCTTGAATGGCGGCCACTTCATCGGCTGTGATGGGAGGCGGAGCTGCCGGCGGTCCGATTGGGACAGGCGGTTCTGCTGGGATTCTCCGGGGCATCATGGAGGGAGGAGTTGCTGGTAGTTCTGGCTCCGGCGGCAAAAAATCCGGTATCATCCGAGATAGGGGTACCTCTTCTGCTGCGTTGACAGGGCGGACTACTAGTATTGGAGTTATCAGAGTGAAGCTCGCAAGCAATCCGATGCTCAAGACAAGGAGCAACCCCATTACCCAAAGTGCCAGTCGTACCCGCAAAGTAAGTCGTCTTCTTACGTATTGCGAAAGAAAAAGCCATTGCTTCATAACGAAACCTCCTTAGGAAGATGAAACAAGTCTGTATCCAAGTCCGGCGATGGTCTCTATAATCTTTGGTGGAGTTTGATCATCGCCCAGCTTCCTGCGCAAAGAGTGGATGTGTACCCGTACGGTGTTACTGAAGGGGTCGGCTTCGGCATCCCAAACGTGCTCAAGTAGTTCCTCCTGACTAATGACTTCCCCTGGGTGACGCATGAGGTATTCCAGAACGCCGAATTCTTTGCGCGTCAGCTCAAGGCGACGATCGCCGTGCCAGACAGTTCTTGAGGCGGGATCGAGTTTGAGATCACCACATTGAAGAATGGTATCCCGCACCCGCAAGTCCCGCCGCAGCAGCGCACGTATGCGGGCTACAAGCTCACCGAAATCAAAGGGCTTGACGAGGTAGTCATCAGCACCGAGGTCGAGGCCGGTGATCTTGTCGAAAGGTCGATTCCGTGCCGTAAGAATAAGGATAAGCAGATGTGGCTTGCCCGCTCGCAAACGGCGGCATACCTCCAGGCCATCCATTCCCGGCAGGTTCAAATCCAGGATCAACAAGTCATAATCATTGACCATGGCTGATTCGCAGCCTTGCTCGCCATCAGAGGCAATGTCTACGGCGTATCCCTGTCGGCGCAGTCCTTGGGCAAGGATGTCGGCAAGGTCAATCTCGTCTTCGATAATCAGTATTCTCATTCTGGAGATGGATCTTAGCCCGATTTGCTTTGGCTTTTGGGCACAGTCACTTAAATTATAGCAGACTCCAGGTTAAATCTCTGTTAAGTTTTCGGCAGGAGTACACTCAGCTTCCATACATCAATTCAGGGGGACGCTCTTTCTTTGGATTGCTTTCTGGCCGAGGTGAGCGCAAAAGCGCCTGCGAGAACGAGAAGGAGGCAGCCAGGAAGACTAATCAGAGGTGACTCGTCAAAGGGCCTAGCAAGAATAAGAGAACCAATAAAGCCGCAAAGGGCGCTTATAAACATCAATGCCCCGGCCACTTTCGGCCTTGTGAGGACCAATACTCCCGCGGCAAATCCCATAACCGGAAAGAGCACAACCCAAATCCAGTATAGAATTATCCATTCAGGAAGAAGCCCCGCTCTTTCGAGCACGAGCCATGGAGTGGCAAATAAGAGAGGAAGGCGTACGAAAAGAGTGCACAGGACCGCAAAAAGCCCACCGAAAACCGCCAGGAGCATGGCCGCATATATGGCAGCAGGCCGCTC
>QLUL01000211.1 GCA_018725425.1 Chloroflexota bacterium | reverse complement strand
AATTCGGTAACCGTGATTTCTGACGCAACGATCCCTCTTCGGTAACAGTTTCTATTGACGCAATACGTCCTCTCCAGAACATTCGCCCTCTCTTCAGAGACAAGCATTACCGCAGTGGCGCCATCGCTGGCGAACGATACCGTAGCCGAGGTGATGGTACCATCTGGCTTTGCGATCGGTTCGAGGGCAGCCATCATCTCCAGCGAGGTATACGGCCGGGGATTCTGATCTTGGTCAATGAGCCTCTTTGAGTCATCGTCTTCGATGACCTTCACCGGGACTATCTCTGCTCTGAACCTCCCCTCCTTCTGAGCCGCCACTGCCTTTCGGTGACTTCTCAGGGCGAAGCGTTTCTGCTCCCCTCTGGAGATATGATACATCTCCGCCAGGTTTTCGGCAGGCGCTCCATCAGCATTTTGGCCGAGATGTGTTCAAGATGAGCAATACTCTGCTGGGGCGAGATGGCGGAGGGCGTATCTCCACAGTAGAGTCAGGTCGGTCAGCTCGCACTGAAAGATACGCCCTGAAAATGAACCTTTCAAACCCTGATCCCACATAAACGAGATGTCACCGATATAGCTCAGCCATCTTCAGAGATGGTGATTGTTCCGTCCTGTTCGGTGCTCTCTATCTTCTCACTATTGGTCGAGACCCTGTACCTACCTATGGGTCTGTTCAATCTCTGGCCCAATTAACCCCTCTCGTCCTCTGGTTTCTCTTAAGGCTCCTGCTCTTCGTCTCAAGGCTCCTGCTGCTCGGCTGGAGGAGGCTCCTGCTGCTCGGCTGGAGGCACCTGCTGTTCGTCTGGAGGAGGTACCTGCTGCTCGGCTGGAGGCACCTGCTGTTCGTCTGGAGGAGGTACCTGCTGTTCGTCCACGAGATCGATCTCAGCCGCAATGATAATAGCCACTTCCTCCAGGCTCGGGTCAGCCTTCATGGCTTCCCTAATCATAGCCATAGCGGCGTCTCCCCTAATCCCGGCCTCGGCCATATCTATCATCGCCGCGACTATGGTGCTGAATTCCTCAAGAAAGGTTTCCGGGGCTATCCCGAGAACTCCAAGCTCTTTATGCAGTCTCAGCACAGCTAAGCTGTATTCCGGGGTCAATTCCGCTTCGTGCATATCAACTATACCCGCAGTGATAGTGGTTACTTCTTCCAGGCTCGGGTCAGCCTTCAGGGCTTCCCTAATCATAGCCATAGCGTCGGCTTCCGTAATCCCGGCATCAGTCATATCTATCATCGCCGCGACTATGGTGCTGAATTCCTCAAGAAAGGTTTCCGGCGCTATCGCTATCCCGAGATCTGCAAGCTCTTTATGCAGTGCCAGCAAAGCCAGGACCTGCTCAGGATTCAATCCTGCTTCGTGCATATCGACTATACCCGCAGTGATAGTGGTCACTTCCTCCAAGCTCGGGTCAGCCTTCAGGGCTGCTTTAAGCAGAGCCACAGCGGCTTCTTCCGTAATCCCGGCCTCAACCATATCTATCATCGCCGAGGCTGTGGTGTCGAACTCTTCAAGGAAGAGCTCCTGCTCGATGTGAAGCTCCTTGCCGAGTCCAATAATAGACTTTATGCTGTCCGCAGACACACCGGCTTCAATTAGATCAATATAGTCTGCGGGAAGCAGTCCCTCCTCGATTGCATTCTCATATAAATCTTCGGTAATTACCTGGCTTACCACCTTAATTTGCACGCCTATTTCCACTAGACGGCCTGTTACCGCTTGATGTGCGATGGCCGACAAGTGAGGCAGGTCTTCTTCTACTCTCACATCGATCGGATGCAGGACTATCACTACCCTGACTTCAGGCGTGAGAAAACCCCCATCCATGAGCACATCGATGATTTCCTGTAGTGCCTGCCGCAATTCCTTATTCTGTACGTCCAACTGAGCCAGTAAAGCTTTCCCGTCCTCGTCCAGGCCTTCCACGCCGATAACCTTATGCTCTCGATCAAGCGACAGTTGCAAAGCCGGGTTAACCTGCATTGCAAGATTCGCCACCGCAACTCTTACAGGCGCCGGACAGCCAGCGAGAATCAAGCTCATGGTTAACAACAGTGCCAGTGGTATTAGCATAATTTTCTTGTTCATCGATTTACCTCCTGTTTATTTTGCCTGACATGTTCCTGTCGAGATACGTCAGGGGGAGACCCCCTGAAGCCCCCCTTCCGTCATTGCGAGCCTCCGGGAGGGAGAGGCAATCTCCTGTGGGACTACTTCGTCGCTATCACCCCCTTTCCCTAGCCTGATGTTAGAATTGTAACACATCTATCTATGGGTCCGTTCAATCTCTGGCCCAATTAAGCTCGTCCTCTGGTTTCTCTTAAGGCTCCTGCGGTTCGGCTGGAGGCTCCGGCTCTACGACTGGAGGCTCCGGCTCTACGACTGGAGGCTCCGGCTCTACGACTGGAGGCTCCGGCTGTTCGACTGGAGGCTCCGGCTGTTCGACTGGAGGCTCCGGCTGTTCGACTGGAGGCTCCGGCTGTTCGA
>QLUL01000210.1 GCA_018725425.1 Chloroflexota bacterium | reverse complement strand
TTTTTTGTTTTCTCCCAGCCTCCGCCACTCCCCCTGCGTCTCTTTTCCCACCCACCCGTCCTCGTGGCGTCCTCTGCTTATCCCTTATTTGTGATCTATCCCCCTGACCCCCTTCCCTTGGTGAAGGGAAGGAGATAATTTTTAAGAGGGGCGCAAGCCCCTCTTAAACTCCCTACGCCTTTAAGAGTCTCCATAAATCCCTCGCGAAAGCGCTTACTTATCTCCCCTACCTTTACTAACTCTATATCCAATCCTCGCCCTGACCTTGCCCTCGCTACCTCCTTGGATGAATGCAAGTTATACTTGGAGAAGTAGTACAGAACGCTTCTTTCCGCGATGTCCTTCATGATCTCCGCCATTTCATCGATAGACCATTTCCCCTCACGGAAATAGAAGCTGCCTCGGTTGAACTTACCACCTTCTTCGTTGTACAAGTGCGTGCGATTGAGCTTTCCGAACATGGCGACCGTCGTGACCCGATCAAGGATTGACGAATCGTCGGCAAAGTCGCATCCGTAGCCGAAGCACACGAAGGGAAAGATGGCTTCCCTAAGCAACGCTGTGCGCAACCCGATAACATTCTTACCTAACCGCTCAATGGCATTCCCTTTGGCTTGCTTCGGTAAGCCCTCTTTTATGCGGAGTACATTCGTGCCTTGGTTCTTCACCTCGGCAATGAGGATGGGGTAAGACATAGGATTGCCCGGTTCCCCCTTCAAGAAGAGAATGCCACCGTCGGGGCGGATTGAACTGCTGTCGAAATAATAGTGAAACTCAATGTCCGGATAGGTGTGTTTGAGCTCTTGGACAATATCCTTCAATGGCCATTCCTTTCGGTGCGTGAGGGTTATCGCAGCGTTGAACTTGCATTCAAGGTGATTGACCACGCGCCCAAGAGCCTGGATAATGTCGCTCTCCTGCTTCTTCGATGTCACGTTAATGACTGTTCCTGTTCTAATCTGTCTCAGTTGGCCTTTCTTCGCCATAGACTGTCCTCCCCTCGAAAAGCATGAGCTGGTGTTGTCTAGCACTGACATACTCCGGGTGTCTTGAAAGCACGCTAGCCTCTTTTTCCTCAATAGAACTCTGCAATTCGTCCATAGAGACTTTGCACAGACTCTGAGTGTCTAGCACTAGAACAAACTCAATGTTTAGAGGCTTCTTGGAGAACCTCTGTGAGCTGACCCGATACCGTTTGTACCCGCGCATGAATACTTTCACATTCCCTCCCTCGATGTTTGCGCGGAGCATGTTCGGCAGAGGAATCACGCCCTCCGTGCTGTAACTTGTCAGGATATATCGGCACTTTAGAGACGCCAGCAATTTCCTGTATGCCCGCGTTGCCTCATCTTGGTAATTGTATGCGCTACGCCGTTCTGTGCGCCAATCAAGGCGGATTGCGGATTTGGTGCCTCGCGTGATGGTCTTGGGGAATGGGGGCTTATCCCAAAGAGAGATGCTATTCAAGACATGGTAGTTGCTACCATAGGGATGTTGATTGTATGGAGGATCCAGATATACAAGGTGCACATTGTCACCATTGAGGGATTCTGCCACATCCTGCGCGTCTGCACACATGACGACGTTTTCGAGGCTATTGTCAAAGAAGAGCGCCGGCGACAACCGCAGGTCAGAGGCGATTCGGTACAAGGCTGTCGCAGTCTGCCCTCCCCATTCCTTGTGAAATCCCTTAAAGACTCCACTTGTATTGCTGGTGTACGATGCTTGGTAAAGGAGTGGCGCTAATAGGCAAGCCTCCTCTTCCGCATCAATCAAATTGTTCTGTCTCCACTGTTGGATTTGGCTACGAATCGCATCAATCCTCATGCCGTTCTTCCGCATATAAAACATGCGATCGATTTTCACATCATAATTTCGGTCGTCTCTTGGGCAAAGATGATCCGTCACCCAGTCCGCTATTGGCGGGAGTGAGTTCAACCTCTTTATGGCTTCATCATATCCGCCAAGGCGAGAGAACACCGGCGTCTTGTTACACTGGATATAACAAGTGTTCACGGGGACTGTGAAGGGCTCCCAATCATTGGCAATCACCCTAAAACCCTGTCGTTTGAGGAATCGGGAGACAACACCAGCCCCGGCGAAAATGTCCACGATACAGCACCCTCTCTCAGGCTGTATTGAAAGCACAGCTTCCCAAATCAAATCAAGCAGCTTGCGCTTGTTGCCAATATATGGGATTAGCTGGTTGAATACGTACGCATCGGTTTTGGCTGCCGCGTGCCTCTTCCTGTCGTATGCTAGCTCTTTATCCAGTAGCATGGAAGTTTGTGTTGTCTCAACCATCGCTTCTCACGCACCGCTCTATTTTCCCTTTGATCGTATCCATATAGACTTTCTCTCTCTGACCGTTCCACAAAACTTACCCTTTTATCCCAGCAGGATAATCGGTGTTTGCTTCCTGCTTCCGAGACCCGTAGCTCGTAGACCAGACTGCGTCCGTTCCGCCGCCAGAGGAATCTCCACAGGCGTGACTTC
>QLUL01000021.1 GCA_018725425.1 Chloroflexota bacterium | reverse complement strand
TACTCGCCATAGTCTACAACACATTTGATTTTCAAGCCAGCCTCGGTTGTAGTCGCACCAATTAAACCAAAGTTCCCGTCAGTTTTAGCTACGTACCATATCTGCGGGCCCATGACCATTCTGACTACTTTGGGACTATCCCAAGCAGATCAAAGGCCCGCTGCTGGAGGCGCGTCGGTGTGGTAATATTCACAAAGGTCGGCCCTTGCGCGGAATCTGGGAGGTTGATGTTGAAAACTATGGTGTTCTTGGCGATGGTGGCTAAGTTGTCAAGGAGGCCATGGAAACTCTGCACCGGTTCCCCCAGGGTAGTGCGCTTGGTCCGTGCTTTGCGCTGGGTCTGGGGTGATCGCTGCGCTGGAGCCACTACGGACTGACGTCGGGCCTCGGCCGCTGCCCGGTCTTCCTCGTCAAAGAGGAGTGGGGCCAGGTTGCGGCGCATGTGCCACTCTACGTAGTACGCCAGCATGCAGACAAAGGCGTGGGCTCGCACGCGCTCCTTCAGACGGTGATAAAACGGGCTGACCTTCAGGTCGACGCTCTTCAGACAGCGGAAGGCGTGCTCCACAACAGACAGTCCCTTGTAGCTGCGCACCGCCTCCTCCGCTCCCAGTTCCTTGGCGGGAACGGTGGTGCGAATGACGTAGACGCCATCCAGTGCCGCTTCCCTATCGATATTGTCGGTGTTTCGCTTGTACGAGAAGTGATCCTTCGTGATCTCCGGCAGGAAGTGTTTAGCCATATGGTATTTGTCTATTACCCGTCCTACCCGTAGGGCGATTTTGGTTTCTCCCCGAAGAGTCCGTCGTGACCGTCGTGTCGCCTCCACAATCACATCCAACTGCTTCTCCGTTGCCCGCAGCAGTGCCTCCCGCTTCCGAGTTCGTTCCTCTGATAGGAGGGGATTGCGACAGGCGATGAGGCGCTCTCCTGGATAGTCAGGGGAGGTGATCTCGGCCAGGTCCTGCTGGTCGAAGAGGGACAGTTGAATATTTCCCGCCTTTACCAGGCTGTCAAGGGTTGACGCTCGCAGGGCGGTGATCCAGTCTAACCCCTCGGGGGCCACGTCCTTATGGAGGCAGATCTCGGCAAGAACCCCGCGGTCCCCCACCAATACCACGCGCCCCACCTGATAGCTCTTTCGCAGCTTCTGCACCTGACTATGGACCGTGGTGGCGTCATTTGTATTGCCAGGAAACACCTCCACCGACACCGGTATTCCCTCCCGGGTGCACACCAGTCCGATGCGTACCTGCCGGTAACGCTTTCGGCCCGCACGCTCCGGCGGGTAACCGAATTCAGCCAGAGGGCAGTGGCTGCCGGTGTAGGCGGCAGATGTCAGATCATACATGACCAGACAGCCCTCGCTGAGGTGTTGCTTCGCAAGTTTGCGCTCAATACGAGACTGCTGGGTTTCCAGCCAGTCCATGACTGCGTATAACTCGTCTTCGTCTATCTCCCTCAGGTCAAGTATCTCCCCCAGGCTACTGAACCGGGTCTCCTCCCTCAGGCTCCGCGCCGTGGCGAGCTTGGAAGCGGGCTTGAGGATCCGGGCCACTACGAGCGCCAGGATAAGATTGCACTGGCGCGGGGAGCAGGGCCGCAAGAGCCGGTCCAGCCCCAGCCTCCTGGCCGTGCCCAACACGGCAGCCACGTGTCCGTGCGGCAGCGTCTGCCGAGTCTCGAAAACATCATCCAGTGAGACGAGGGTTTCCCCTCGCAGAACGCGTCGAATCTGGTCTACCATAGCTCGGGGAACATCCTGCAAGCTGCCTACGGTGCGCTTGCGTACTTGGTTCCCCTCACGATACGACTGCCGAAGGAAGTGATGCTCGTACACCTTACCGCGGTAATGTTTCCGCGCAGTGGTAACGTGGATACCTGCCGTGCGACGCTCCTGCCTACTGCCTACATTTATCAAATCTATTATAACGCTACTCATAGTAGAATCATAGCACAGCTTATGGGTTTTGTCAAGTCTTATTCTGTCTACATATGCAAAAATTTCGTAGCTAATGAACGCGGAACTTTGGATTAGTATTTCGTGCTTCGGATTTCGAATTTAAACCACAATATGCCTTGTTAGTTCCGGCTTGTCCGGGTTAGGAGAGAACCATTTGATCAGGGCTTCCAGCGAGGGGAGTTTTAGTTGCTCTCGATTCATGGTATAATCAGAATGTGATCGGCCCATGTCCAGGCATCCCGGCCAGGGATCACCCGCACTAATCGCGGCGAACAATCACGAGAATGGGCAAACGGAGATGATCAGGGTTGTTGTCGATGCCATGGGCGGCGACTATGCCCCGCGTGAGATCGTGCGGGGGGCGGTAGAAGCGGCGCGCCAGCCCAACATTGAAGTTATCCTCGTGGGACAGCGCGAGGCAGTGGAGAAAGAGCTGAGTGGGTGCGATCTCGACGGGGCAAGAATCAGCACCTGCTGGGCTGAGGAAACTGTGAGCATGGACGAAGACCCCGTCCGGGCGATTCGCCGTAAGCCGAACTCCTCAATTGCAGTGGGGATCAAGCTAGTCAAAAGCAGCCACTCATCGGCATTTGTCTCGGGAGGTAGTACCGGCGCTGTGGCCGCCGCAGCATTACTCATCCTGGGGAAGAAGAAGGGCATCTCTCGCCCGGCATTAGGCATCGTTTTTACTTCTCCTTCCGGCCCGGTTCTGTTCCTCGACGTGGGGGCGAATCCGGATTGCAGACCCCAACACCTGGTGCAGTTTGCCGAGATGGGAAATGTCTATATGAAAAGGATATTCAGCATTTCTGAGCCTCGGATTGGGCTCCTATCAAACGGCGAAGAGGAGACCAAAGGGGATAAGCTGACTCGTGCCACCTATCAGCTCTTAGCGAAAGGGGGGCTCAATTTCCTGGGCAATGTGGAGGGGCATGACCTCCCCAGGGGTAAGGCCGATGTGGTCGTGACCGATGGCTTTACCGGCAATGTAGTGATAAAATTAAGTGAGGGATTGGGGGAAGTGTTCGCCGAACTATCAAAGCAAGCGGTGGATAACAATCCGATTTTCAGAGAAGCGGAGAAGCGCATCCTGAACTACACCGCTCTAGGAGGGGCATTCCTCCTGGGAGTCAAAGGTAACGTAATAATCACCCATGGGAGGAGCGATGCCGCTGCAATAAAGCAAGCTGTCCGGATCGCTGAGCAGATGGTGCGGCAAAGGGTGACGGAAGCTATCGGACATTAGACAATTCGTGGTCCGTAATGCGTAATCCGTGCTCACTCATTATTCAGCACTCATTGCCTGTTACATCTCGCGAGATAGGAATTTTCATCATTTAAGGAGTCCCCCTTGTAGGGGCACGTTGCAACGTGCCCCTACTTACGGGTGCGCTTGTGGAGACGATAGACCCTTCGCAGACATAAAGCCTGCGACTACGGCATGTTCCAAAATTCCTGGAAACGTGGTATGCTAACTAGACAAAACGGAGGTGAATCCATGTACGTAGATTTGAAGGAATTTGAGCGGCAAGCGCTCCAACTCCCAGTAAAAGAGCGGGCAGCGCTCGCGGAGCATCTCATCGCCAGTCTTGATACCCCTGAGGACGCCGAGTGCGAACGTCTTTGGGTCGAGGAAGCGGAAAGTCGATATCAGGAGTACAAGAGTGGGCGGATCTCGAGTCGACCTGCAGAAGACGTTTTTGGTGATGCGCCAAGCAAAATAAAATGAAGTCAGCGCGCTTTCTTTTGCCGGCTGAGCAGGAAATGCTGGACGCAGCGCGGTACTACGAATCCCAAACTGAGCACCTTGGTGAGGATTTTCTGATGAAAGTGAACTCGGCTGTGGGAGATATCGTCAAGTATCCCGAGCGCTGGCCTGTGATTCGTTTCGACGTCCGACGTCGCCTGGTTCACCGCTTTCCGTACGGAATACTGTACAGATTTGATCCAAACGAGGTCGTCATCCTCGCCGTGGCACACCTTCACCGGCATCCGAATTACTGGATCAGTAGGATACGGGTTTAAGGGTTAAAGGTTAAGGGTTAGCTATCGCCTATACCCTATAAGTAGTAAATTGCAGGAGGAACAGATGGCCAAGCCGATAGAAGTAAGCGATGCCGATTTTGAGCAGGTAGTGCTCAAGGCAACAAATCCAGTTCTGGTTGATTTTTGGGCTCCATGGTGTGGGCCTTGCCGGGCAGTGTCCCCCGTTGTAGAGGGGTTAGCCAACGAGTATGCCGGCAGGATAACATTTGCCAAGGTGAACGTTGACCAGAACCCCAAGACAGCCTCCGGATACAGCATCATGAGCATACCCACCTTGCTCCTGTTCAAGGATGGAAAGCCGATCAAACAGATGGTGGGACTCCGGTCAAAGGAGGAATTCAAGAAAAATCTGGATGCATCATTAGGGGATAGGAAGTAGTAGGTAGTGTGTAGCCCCTCACCGCCCCCCTACACGCTATACGCTACACGCTAAAATGAACTCTCAAAGTAAACTGCTTCTTCTCACTGCACTCTTTGTCATCTGCCTGGGAGCAGCCAATATCCTTTCGGCAGCAAAGCTGATCAGCATTTTCGGGTTCACTGTTGACGCCGGAATAATCGCCTACCCTTTAACCTTCCTCTTCACCGATATAGTCTGCGAGGTCTGGGGAAAGAGGACTGCAACAAGGGTTGTCTGGGTGGGATTCTTTGCCAACATGCTGATGATGCTCCTTATCTGGATAGGAGGGATCCTGCCTCCCTCGCCGCAGTGGGGAAATCAGGAAGCGTATCAGTCGGTGCTGGGGAGCGTTCCGCGAATCGTTTTCGCCTCTATGGTAGCGTACCTGATCTCGCAGCATCACGATGTCTTCGCCTTCCAGTTCTGGCGGAGGAAGACCCGGGGAAGGTGGCTCTGGATGAGAAATAACTTCTCCACAATCGTCTCCCAGGGACTGGACACCGTGGTATTCGGCACCATCGCGTTCTATGGGGTTGTTCCTCTCGATGTCCTGGTGGGCGAGATAATCCTTGTCCAGTACATAATTAAGATCGCCGTTGCCCTCCTGGATACCCCTTTTTGCTACCTTCTTGTTGGCTGGGCCCGCGGCTTCGGAGCCCCTAGTGTAAATCTGGAGGCCTAAAGAACTCGCTTATTACAGCCCCGGTATCTTGAGCCCCCCGGTTAACGACCCGAGTCTCTTGGCCGCAAGCTCCCTGGCCTTCTCCATGGCCTCATTGAGTGCTGCCAGTATCATGTCCTCCAGAAGCTCAACGTCCTCGGGGTCGACCACCTCAGGAGAGATCTTTATCGACCTGATCGCCTGCTGACCAGTGACGACCACGGTCACCGCCCCGCCTCCTGAGCTGGCCTCAACCGTGGCATTCTCTAACTCGTCCTGCGCCTTCATCAGCTTCGTTTGAAGCTCCTGAGCTTGCTTT
Source organism: Chloroflexota bacterium (assembly GCA_018725425.1). GTDB lineage: Bacteria > Chloroflexota > Dehalococcoidia > SZUA-161 > SpSt-899 > BS503. Next base: position 5,940 of record QLUL01000021.1, on the reverse strand, counting down.
AACATCCTCTTGTCCATATCACCTACTCCTCACTGATAATCCTCGCCCCACGACTCAATGCTTCCTTAACCAGAAGACTTTCACTGGCCGATATAGGAGCGGGTCTGCCTTCCTTGCCGATGAGAACGCAACGTATCTCATACGGTTTCCCAAATACCTCTTTCAGCTTCCTTTCCACCATGCAACCGTACTTGGGGTCCTCGATCTTACTTCTCTGAAACTCGGCGTAAAAGCCCAGAGTCAAGCTGTGACCCTCCAGGGAGACCGGTCTGCAGGCCCGCCGGAGCAGGGCATCCAGATTACCCCCGGAGCCTTCTCCGCGGCAGGCATTTACAAAATCATTCCAGTGCTGCTGAAGATGCTCGATCTCGGGGATCGGGGATCGGGGATCAGGGATCAGGGATCGGGGAAGGGGCTGACCCCTGACCACTGACCCCTGATCCCTGAGAGGCCGAGGAATCTCCCGGTCTACCTCGGCAATCGGCGGCTCAACCAGTCTGGAGTCTGGAGTCTGGAGACGCTTCGCTCTGGAGTCCCCCTCCCCTTGACTCTTGACTCTTGACTCTTGACTCTTAACTCTTCCTAGCAAGGCATAATCTACCATCGCAAGTTCCAGCGGCAGGGTAGCCTGGAGACTGAAGCGGAAATCGGCCTGGGCAAAGAGCTTTATCGCCTGAGATACCTCCTCCAACGAGACCTTAGCCGCTATTCCCTTCACCTCCGCCATTTCTTCGGCACTAAGGCTTACCGAGCCGGCATCAGCCTTGACCAAGAGAACCCCTCGGAGATAATCCACCAACTCCCGATTGAACTGACGCAGGTCCAGGCCATCATTAGCAATCCTGTTTATCATCGTCAGCCCACCGGATATGTCTCTTGCCAGAATCAGCCTCGCCAGTTCCCTGATGCGAGCATCGCCGGTGAGCCCCAGCTCTGAGCGAACCTGCTGGACTTCGATACTTGGTCCATGATAAACGACCATCTGCTCCAGTAGATTCTCGGCATCGCGGAGGCTGCCGGTGGCGCTTTTGGCGATGAGCGCCAGGGCCTGAGCCTCAGCCTTGATACCCTCCTCCTGGCAAATATGCTCTAACCTCTTAATCATGGCAGCCTGCGGGATGCGGCGAAAATCGAAGCGTTGACACCGAGAGGTGATGGTTGCCGGCACCTTATGAACCTCGGTCGTGGCCAGAACGAAGATGACATGTGGTGGAGGCTCCTCCAGTGTCTTCAGCAGGGCGTTGAATGCCGGCTCGGTGAGCATATGGACTTCATCGATGATATAGACCTTGTACCTGGCAACATTGGGAGCGAAGTTTATCTTTTCCCTCAAGCTGCGGATTTCGTCAATGCCGCGATTCGAGGCGGCATCTATCTCTATCAAATCCAGGGCTCGTCCCCCGATGAACGCCTGACAGATGGAGCAGGTGTTGCACGGCTCTCCGGTATCATTGGCCAGACAATTCACCGCCTTAGCCAGGATACGGCCAGTGCTGGTCTTGCCAGTTCCTCGGGGGCCGAAAAAGAGGTAGGCATGTGCCACCCGGCCGGTAGCCAGTGCATTTAGCAAAGTCCGCGTGATCGGTTCCTGCCCCACCACATCGGCCAGAGTAAGGGGTCGCCACTTGCGATAGAAGACCTGTGATGTCATAGATGAGTCAATTGCCTCGGTTTTAGAATACTTGCCCGCCGCTCTGACGGAGCAGTCAATACAATATCGATGCGCTCCAGCATCTCCTTCTTCGCCTGCGGGAGCTTGCCGTCAATGGGAAGAATGTTCGATACATGATCGCTCACAAACTCTGAGTTTACCTCCAGCAGTTCAATCAGCAGCCTCTCCTCCCGTAATATCCCTAGAGGAGAGAGTAGCTTGAATTCTCCTTGCTCCACCCTTTCCTCCAGAGGCGTGCCCGGCAATATCCTGAGGGTACGTATGCGGATGAAATCGGGGTCTATGGCATTGAGCACTCTGGCTGTTCCCTCAGCGTGCTGCTTCCAGCGATCTTCGCCGCCGAGTCCCAGGATAACGTACTCCGAGAGCGAGATCCCGGCCTCCTTAACCCTCCTGCCGGCCTCGATCATTTCCGCCGCCGATGTGCCCTTATCGACGTATTGCAAAAGCTCATCATCCCCGGTTTCCAAACCGAGGTGGAGTCGGGAGAGCCCCGCCTGAGATAACCTTCTCAGCTCCTGAGGTGTTTTCTTGAGAACCGTCTTAGCTCGGGCGTAACTGGTCACCCTTTCCAGCGTGGGGAATGTCTGGTAGAGAAACTCAATAACTTCGGCCAGGTCTTCGGTCTTCATGATGAGGCTATTGGCATCGCCGATAAAGGCCGTCTTGACCCCCTCGTTAGTAAGCCAGAATATCCCATTATACATGGCCACCTGTTCAATGCGGCTTCCATAACCATGAGTGTACTCGGTTATCTCCTGAGCCAGGGACTTCATGGCCAGAATGTCCTGCTTGATGTCCTCGACCGTCCTCAGTTGAAACCTCTCTCGATTATAGAGCATGGCGTAACAGAAAGCACACCTGCCCCAGGGGCAATTTCTCGTTGCCCGAACCAGTAATGATCGGGCCTCACTGGGTGGCCTAATCGGGGTAAGTTCATACGGCATAACTATTCTCAGCCACAGAGTTCACAGTAGGTAACTGCTCAGGTTTAAATTAGCGTGTAGTGCATAGCGTGTAGCATGTAGTCCCACCCCACCGTAACCCCTATTGCCTATCACCTACTCGCTACTTGTGCATTTGAGCCTTGCAAGAATCTCCGCTTCCCTGTCTCCCATCTCCTGTTCCTCCCTCGGGTCCTGGTGGTCATATCCCAGCAGGTGAAGTATGCCGTGAACGGTCAGAATGGCAACCTCTCGCTTGAGCGAATGCTTTTGCTCCTCGGCCTGCCTCAGCGTACGGGGGCAGGAGATGATCACTTCACCAAGATGAGTAACTCCATCGGGGGGTGTGGTAAACGATGAATTCTCCGCACCAAAGGCAAAGGCCAGAACATCGGTCGTCTCATCAACCCCTCGATAGGTTCGATTGAGTTTGCGGACCGTCCGGTCATCGGTAATGAGCAAGCTCAACTCTGCGGGATAGTCAATCCCCTCAAAGGCGAGCGTCATTTCAGCCGCCTGACGAAGCCATCCGTCCTGTACTTGATCTCGAAATGGCTCTTCGACCTGGATTTCCAGCCTCCAGATCATCAGGTTGTCATGTTCACGGTTGGCTACTTTGCGCCCTTCATACCTCAATCTTCATCGCTCCGCAGCCTTGAACCGTGAACCCTGGAACTTTGAACCATCTGTGGAATCTCGGCCGGGCTCTCGGCGATGCGCACCCCCACGGCGGCCAGGGCCTTCTTCTTCTCCTCGGCCCGTCCGGCAGCTCCAGTTACGATAGCCCCGGCATGTCCCATGCGCCGGCCCGGGGGAGCAGCGCTTCCGGCGATAAAGGCGGCCACCGGTTTGGTGACCCTCTTTTTGATAAACGCCGCCGCCTCTTGCTCCGCGGTGCCCCCGATCTCGCCGATCAGCACTATCGCCTCGGTGCCGGGGTCTTGCTGAAAGAGCTCCATGGCCTCAACGAAAGTAGTACCGATTATAGGGTCGCCTCCCAGGCCCACGCAGGTTGACTGTCCGATCCCTATCTCGGTGAGCATAGCGGCAACCTCATAGGCCAGAGTGCCGCTGCGGGAACAGACTCCCACGGTGCCCTCCTTGAATGCCGCAGCTACCATTATCCCCACCTTGCACTTGCCCGGCGAGATAACCCCGGGACAATTCGGGCCGATGAGGCGAATATACTTTCCCCTAAGATAGTGGCGAACGGCCATCATGTCAGAGGTTGGGATACCTTCGGTGATACAAACGATGGGCGAGAGGGCGGCATCGGCGGCTTCGAATATGGCATCCGCGGCGAAGGGAGCCGGGACGAAGATTATGCTGGCATTGGCCGCGGTCTCCTTCACTGCCTGCTCTACGGTATTGAAGACCGGGACCTGATTCTCCCATAAAATGCCCCCCTTGCCCGGGGTGACGCCGGCGACCACTCTGGTGCCGTATTCGATGCAGCCTCGGGCGTGAAAAGTGCCCTCACCGCCAGTAATACCTTGAACCAACAGCCGGATATTCTGATCAACAAGTATACTCATGTTATAGTATCCTGCCTAAATCCGTATAAAATCCCTCTCCCTCGAAGGGAGAGGTTAGGTGAGGGTGATTTCCCCCTCCCTCTAACTCCCTCCCACAAGGGAAGGGAGGATTATAATGCCTCCTACGGTTAACTATAATCCCCTTCTCCCGTGTCAGGGATACATGTCCCGTCTCCGGACACGGACCACGGATACGACCTACGGGCAGCGGCCACCGCCTTATTGGCCGCCTCACGGAAGCTTTTGGCCCTTATCAAGTTCAGACCGGATTCGCTCAGTATGCGCTCCCCGGCGGCGAGGTTGGTACCGGCAAGCCTGACCACCACCGGGAACTTGATTTCCATTTCCCTGTGAGCCTCCACGATCCCGGTGGCAATGACATCAATGCGTGCCATCCCGCCGAAGATATTGACCAACACCGATTTCACATTGAGATCAGCCGAGAGGATACGGAAAGCATTGACCACTCGCCTGGGATCATTAAGCGTGCCGATGTCCAGGAAATTGGCGGGTCGGCCGCCGGCCAGTTTGAGGGTATCCATAACCGACATCGCCAGCCCCGCACCATTTACTACGATGCCGATGTCGCCATCTAGCTTGACGTAGTTCCCAATGCCCTTGCCTTTGGCATCCACCTCCAGGGGATTCTCCTGCTCAGTATCGCGGAGTGCCGCGATGTCCTGGTGGCGATATAGGGCGTTATCATCGAAGTCCAGCTTGGCATCGAGGGCCAGCAAGCGGCCATCGGTGGTCACCACCAGCGGATTGATTTCCGCCAAGGAGCAATCCCTGGCTCGGAAAAGGCGATAGAGTCCAGAAATCAAAGCGGCGGCCGGACGGATTTGCTCCGCTTCCAGGTTTAAGCCGAAAGCGATCCGACGTGCCACAAAAGGCTGGAACTCCAGCATCCCGGGATCGATGTAGGTCCGGATGATCTTCTCGGGGCTTTCGCTAGCCAGCTCCTCGATCTCCATACCACCGGCCTCGCTGGCGATGATCATCGGCGTGCCCTGGCTCGAGTCAATTATAATGCTCAGGTAAAGCTCACGCTGGGTATCCAGTGCTTCCTCTACCAAAATTGCGTCCACCGGCGCCCCATCAGGGGCAGTCTGGTGAGTCACCAGCCGCCTTCCGAGCATTCCGGCGGCAATCTTTGCTGCCTCATCCGGGGACTCGGCGGACTTGATGCCCCCAGCCTTACCACGGCCGCCGGCATGCACCTGAGCTTTTAGCATCACCTTCCCGCCAAGCTCGGCAGCAATCTCTCCGGCTTCGGATGCCGTCCTGGCTACCCGTCCTCTCGGCACCGGGATGCCAAATTCCGCAAAGAGGATTTTAGCTTGATATTCGTGTATCTTCACAAAGATCGTGTCCGACACCCGTGTTGGGGATACGTGTCCCGTATCCGGACACGGACCACGCGGAGGGGGTGGGATTCGAACCCACGGGATAGCTAGGCCACCCAGCGGTTTTCAAGACCGCCGCCTTAAACCACTCGGCCACCCCTCCGGAAGAGTCGAGAGTCGTGAGTCAAGAGTCACGAGTCGAGAGTCACGAGTCACGAGTCGAGAGTCAAGGGGAAGGGAGAGGGACTCCAGATCGAAGCGTCTCCAGACTCCAGACTCCAGACCCTAGAGTCCAGCCTCAGCCCTCAGGATATCGGCTTTATCAATCCTCTCCCAGGGAGCATCTATGTCATCGCGTCCAAAGTGGCCATATGCGGCCGTTGCCTTGTAAATAGGCCGTCGCAGGTTCAGGGTTTCGATAATGGCCGCCGGACGAAAGTCGA
>QLUL01000209.1 GCA_018725425.1 Chloroflexota bacterium | reverse complement strand
GGTTCAACTCGGACGTGCCTTCGGCCCGCCGGTTAACCTCAACGTTAGGCCTCGGTTTGGCTTCCACTTTCCACCGCCTCGGGCTCCGGCGGCGCAACCCGGTTGTTTGCCTGCTGCTTGGCCATCTGGGTGCGGTTCGGGCACTCAGCGCAGGTTGCTGGCCTGCTGCTTGACCTTCGAGGAGCGGAACAGGCACATCAAGCTTGCTTTCCTGCAAGGCCACGGCGCAACATGCAGCAGTTTTCCATCCTGCCCAGCCCCTGCCATAATCTCCGGCAGCGCCGCAGCGTTCCAAGGCCGCAGCACCCTTCCCCACAGCGCCTAACCTGCGGTTCAACTCGGACGTGCCTTCGGCACGCCGGTTAACCTCAACGTTAGGCAACTTTGCAAAGCACGACCAACCAACGAATAAACTAGGAGAGAATACATGCCAGAGATAAAAGTCAAATTTCACTACGAGCGCGGGCTTGCTGCAAGTGGTCGCTTAGAACTGTACGATGCAGCAATTGCACTCAAGGGCATTGCAAGAGCGAGCACAATAATTACGCACGCGTACTTAAATGGCGAAATAAAGACTAGGGGTGACTCCGCAGACGGAGCCAAGCTATACATCGACACGCCCAAACGCGGGAGCTTTGTATACGAGGCTGCAATTTGGACCACCGGAGTTATTACCAGCGGCGTTTTCTATGATTTCTTAAAATATGGCTTCACTGAGGCAGTCGGCAAGTTTAACGACACTGACGACTATTCGAAAGCCCTTAACAAAAGAATCGAACCAACAATCGGCGAACTCCCTGTCGTTCTCGAATCAGCATTAGAGGAAGTGCATCGCCCCATCCGTCAAGACAGAGAAATTATCCTCACCGTAACTCGCCCTCGGGGTGAGCCCCTTGCGGTATTTGATGCAGATACACTGCAATACTTAATACCCACAGTCGTCCCAGCTCCTCACGAGATATCAGGCAACGTAACCAAATACAATTCTCTCACCGGCTGGGGAAAATTCTTTGACTTAATCGAAGGCCGAACTATTTCATTCAACATTGACTTAAACAGCTCCGAACGAGAGAAGTCTCTAATCACATGGTCACTTCACGAGAACAACATGCACAGAGACGGAGCGCTGTATCTAAAGGCAAATGCAGTCATAACCTCTACCGGCAGAATAAAGCGCTATATTGTTCATGGCGTGAGTGACACTCAATTTATTTAAATTGTCACCCCGAGGCGTGGCCTAACTGGGCGGCGGTCAAGGGAACGCTTACCTTGGGCGTTAGGCCTCGGTTTGGCTTCCACATTCCCCACCCTCGCGCTCCGGCTGAGCTTCTTGGCTGCTGGCCTACTGCTTTGCCATCTGCGCACGACTCGGGCACACCGGGCTTGCTTTCCTGCAAGGCCCCGGCCATAATCTCCGGCAACGCCGCAGCGTTCCAAGGCCGCAGCATCCTGTCCCACAGCGCCTAACCTGCGGTTCAACTCGGACGTGCCTTCGGCACGCCGGTTAACCTCTACGTTAGGCCTCATGTTCACACAGTCCGACAACATCCGCGATTTTGTCTTCCCCCTCGCTACCGCGCGACGAGTAGGCAATGCAATCGAACTCGTGCGATTCCTTGGCACCGCCTTTGTCATAGGCAACCGCGGATTCGCGCTGACCGCGAGGCATGTGATCGCAGGCGCAGTCGAGCACCCAATGATCGGCGTCTTCGCGCTCCCGGACGGCGGGTGGTTCTCCGTCGGCATAGCCGCCGTGGAGTCACATCCATCAGAGGACGTCGCTGTCGTGCAGCTGGAAGGCGGCCCATGGCGGTCGTTCTTCCGCCTGGCCGGAACCAACGAAAATTCATCTGCTCGCTATCGCCTATTCGGCTATCCAGACGATGCAACCTACGAGCTTGTTGACTCAGGACAGGTTACGCCAAGACCGGATCTTGTCTACAACGAAGGCTACTTCCGCCGTAGGTTCACTGGGCGCTTGCTCGGCATTGATGGATCGGCTTTCTTCGAACTCAGCCAAGTTGCTGGCTCGGGTGCTTCCGGAGCACCCGTGTGCAAATTCTCCGCGCCCGCATGGGAGGTAATGGGTGTCTATGTCGGCGAGAAACTAAACGACCGCGCGACCTCCGTCTCCTACGCAGTACGCGAAGATGCATTCCGCGACTGGACGCCAAACGTCCTCGGCACCACAGTGATGGCCGAGTCGAGAAACGTATCGGTATGAGGCCTAACCCCTCGCTCAAGCGGAGCGCCAACGGCAGGCCACGTGGCCTGCCGTTGGCGCCCGCTTAGCTCGAACGTTAGGCCTCGGTTTGGCTTCTGCGGCTCCACGCCCTCGCACTCCGGCGACACTTCCCGGTTGCTGGCCTGCTGCTTGGCCATCTGCGCACGACTTGGGCACACTGCGCGTGCCTTCCTGCAAAGCCGTGGCCATAATCTCCGTAACCGTCCCGCCAACCCACCTTGCCAGCGGCCTACTGGTCTGACAAGATAGCGCCCACGTATC
>QLUL01000208.1 GCA_018725425.1 Chloroflexota bacterium | reverse complement strand
AAGGGCGTCCGGTGGATGCCTTGGCGCCAGGAGGCGATGAAGGACGTGGCACGCTGCGAAAAGCCGCGGGGAGATGCGAGCGATCGTTGATCCGCGGATGTCCGAATGGGGAAACCCCTCCGCAAGGAGATCGGCGGCTGAATACATAGGCTGTCGAGGCGAACCCGGGGAACTGAAACATCTCAGTACCTGGAGGAAAAGACATCAACCGAGATTCCCGGAGTAGTGGCGAGCGAAACGGGAGCAGGCCAGTGGCCTTGTTTGGTGAAGCCGAAGCACCTGGAAAGGTGCGCCAGAGTGGGTGACAGCCCCGTAGGCGTGTGGCCGAGCGAGGTCCTTGAGTAGGGCGGGGCACGTGAAACCCTGTCTGAACATGGGGGGACCACCCTCCAAGCCTAAATACTCCCTGGCGACCGATAGTGCACAAGTACCGTGAGGGAAAGGTGAAAAGCACCCCGACGAGGGGAGTGAAAGAGACCTGAAACCGGACGCCTACAAGCAGTCGGAGCCTCTTTATGGGGTGACGGCGTACCTTTTGTATAATGGGTCCGCGAGTTCGTGTTGGCGGCGAGCCTGAGCCGATAGGCGGAGGCGCAGCGAAAGCGAGTCTGAACAGGGCGTTCAGTCGCCGGCATGAGACCCGAAACCTGGTGATCTAGCCATGGCCAGGCTGAAGGTGGGGTAACACCCACTGGAGGGCCGAACCCACGCCTGTTGAAAAAGTCGGGGATGAGCTGTGGCTAGGGGTGAAAGGCCAATCAAACCAGGAAATAGCTGGTTCTCCGCGAAATCTATTGAGGTAGATCGTCGTTTGGTCACCCTCGGAGGTAGAGCACCGGAAGGGCTAGGGGGGCCCAAAGCCTTACCAAACCCTACCGAACTCCGAATGCCGAGGAGTGCAGGGCGGCAGACAGACAGTGGGTGCTAAGGTCCATTGTCGAGAGGGAAACAGCCCAGACCGCCGGCTAAGGCCCCCAAGTCGTGGCTAAGTGGGAAAGCATGTGGGACGGCCAAAACAACCAGGAGGTTGGCTTAGAAGCAGCCATCCTTTAAAGAAAGCGTAATAGCTCACTGGTCTAATAGCTGTCCTGCGGCGAAAATGTAACGGGGCTCAAGCCACCCGCCGAAGCCGCGGGCGTGGAGTGATCCACGCGGTAGCGGAGCGTTCCCTAGGCCTGTGAAGCTGGATCGCGAGGTCTGGTGGAGGCATGGGAAGTGCGAATGCGGACATGAGTAGCGACAAACGGGGCGAGAAACCCCGTCGCCGAAAGCCCAAGGGTTCCCGCGCAAGGTTAATCCGCGCGGGGTGAGCCGGCCCCTAAGGCGAGGGCGACAGCCGTAGCCGATGGGAAGGGGGCGAACATTCCCCCGCCCGCCAGACGTGACGCCTCCAAAGCCGTGTCGGCCCTTATCGGATTGGGCCGGCTGGGGGAGGGGGCCGGGAAACAGCGCTGGCGTTGGACCGTACCCGAAACCGACACAGGTGGGCTGGTAGAGCATACCCAGGCGCTTGGGAGAACCGTGCCGAAGGAACTAGGCAAATTGCTCGCGTAACTTCGGGATAAGCGAGACCCCTTCGCGGGCAACCGCGGGGGGGTGGCACAGAGCAGGCAGTGGCGACTGTTTAGTAAAAACACAGGGCTCTGCGAAGTCGAGAGACGACGTATAGGGTCTGACGCCTGCCCGGTGCCGGAAGGTCAAGGGGAGATGTGAGAGCGTCGAACCGAAGCCCCGGTAAACGGCGGCCGTAACTATAACGGTCCTAAGGTAGCGAAATTCCTTGTCGGGTAAGTTCCGACCTGCACGAATGGCGTAACGACCTCTGCACTGTCTCCAGCATGGGCTCAGCGAAATTGAATTCCCCGTGAAGATGCGGGGTACCCGCGGTCAGACGGAAAGACCCTATGAACCTTTACTGCAACTTCGCGGTGGCGCCAGGAAGGGGCTGTGTAGGATAGGCGGGAGGCTTGGAAGCCGGGGCGCCAGCTCTGGTGGAGCCAACCTTGAAATACCGCCCTGCGCCTTTCTGGCGTCTAACCGACCCCCGTGATCCGGGGGCGGGACCCCGCGTGGTGGGCAGTTTGACTGGGGCGGTCGCCTCCCAAAAGGTAACGGAGGCGCGCGATGGTGGGCTCAAGCCGGTCGGACATCGGCTGTTGAGTGCAATGGCACAAGCCCGCCTGACTGCGAGCGCGACAGCGCGAGCAGAGACGAAAGTCGGCCATAGTGATCCGGTGGTCCCGCGTGGAAGGGCCATCGCTCAACGGATAAAAGGTACTCTAGGGATAACAGGCTGATCTCCCCCAAGAGTCCACATCGACGGGGAGGTTTGGCACCTCGATGTCGGCTCATCGCATCCCGGGGCTGGAGCAGGTCCCAAGGGTTCGGCTGTTCGCCGATTAAAGCGGTACGTGAGCTGGGTTTAGAACGTCGTGAGACAGTTCGGTCCCTATCTGCCGTGGGTGTTGGAGGCTTGAGAGGATCTGTCCCCAGTACGAGAGGACCGGGATGGACGC
>QLUL01000207.1 GCA_018725425.1 Chloroflexota bacterium | reverse complement strand
CGGAGACGGCGTTGACTCGTTTGCTGATGCCCCATTACGCACGCAACCAGGAGGAGGGGCGAGCATTGGTGCGTGAAATCCTGCAAACCCGTGCCGATGTGCTTCCCGACCCAAAAACAAGCACCCTGTTCATCCGGATGCATCCGTTAGCCAACGGTCGCTTCAGTCGGGCCATGCAGGCTTTATGCGAGGAACTCAGCAAAACCAAAACGCTTTACCCTGGTACCGGTTGGCTCCTGCAGTACCAGCCGGCCTGGGATGCATAAATTATTACGATGATGTCAGGAGTCCTGAATTTAATGCGGAATTCAGGCTATAAGAGAAAAGGTTCTTTCTCTAAGATTGTGAAATTTTCTTATACCTTCCTCATCAAGGCTGGCAAGTTCTTTAATATCTGCTCCGGAAGCAAAGCATCCTCCCTGACCGAAGAGCATAAGAGCCTTAATATTTTGATCTCTGATATATTCTTTTATTCCAGATTCAAGTTCCTTTAAGACGTCACTGTTTAAGGCGTTGAGAACGAATATCCGATTTAAGGAGACTCTTAGGATGTTGTCATCTCTTTCAAACAATACTAATGCCATGCTTTTAATGCCTTGATTATTATTTGAACTCGAAACTAAAGAGCGGGAAGATGTATGTTTCAAGTTTTTTAGAACATATGCTCAATTGGTCAAAATTGGGGACCAAACTGGTCCCCAATTTTTAGTCCTTGTTCAGCCGAGAAGTCGGCAGCGGACATTTTTTTTCCTTGATCGGTTTTGACTCTACTTATGATGAGCTTTCCCCCAGAAACTGCCACATGGATCCCCTGATCATCAATTTGCAGGATCTCTCCCGGTGCTTTATCAGTTGACTCCCCGATAAGCTTTGGCCCATAAAATCGAACTATTTCTCCTTTGAACAAAGCGAATGCTCCGGGTTGAGGGTCACAGCCGCGCACCAAATTGTAAAGTTCACGGGCTGGCTTACCCCAATCAACGTTTGCCACGCGGTCATCGCAAGGCGGTTCATAAGTGGCGTTCGATTCATCTTGAGGAATTTTGGGTGCCTTACCTTCTTTGATTAGAGCGATGGCTTCGAGAATAGCTTCTACACCCATCGGGAAGAGGTGGTTAAAATAGAGGGAACCGGTGGTATCTTCCGGGCTAATTCCAATTTCTTTCTGAAGGAGAATAGGTCCGGTATCGATACCTCCATCCGGCCAGAAAATGGTTAGCCCGGTTCGGGTGTCCCCCATGATCACTGCCCAGTTAATGGCACTGGCTCCCCGATGACGCGGCAAAAGGGAGGGGTGGTAATTGATGGTTCCGTAAGGAGATATTTTAAAAAAGCGTGCCGGGATAATATCCGTAGCAAAAGCCATGACTGTCAGATCGTGTTTAAGTTCCTTGTATTCGGCAAAAACCCGATCATCTTTATAAGTCTTTGGTTGAAAAACAGAAATTTTCTTGGAAACTGCCACTTCCTTGAGCGGGTCAGGCCGACCGCCCGGTTTGTCTGGCGGCGTGTAAACAGCCACTACGTTCTCCTCCTTTCCCAACAAAGTCTCTAATACTTTTGCTCCAAAAGCTGCCTGACCGATCAGTACGATTCGCATCATTTACCTCCTTTTATCTGCTTGTTACAGATTGTCTAAAGGCTGGATCGACCAATGATAATTCTTTATGCCATGGATACTGAACCCCAAGTAAATTTGACACTTTCCCTGCTGATTCTCTGTCCCCAAGATTCGAAATGTCACTGTCTTTTCGCCATCACTCCCATTAATGCTGCCAGGCCCGTCAAATTTTTTCGCGGGTTTTCTTCACTTGAAATGAAACTCCAGCTTCCGATAACCTAACCACGGTACTCTTCCATCAACCCCTTTCTCGCTAAGTCGTTGGTTTAAGTTACTGAAAAGGGGACGAAGAACATCCTCATGCCGGTGACCGTAGAAGTTAACATGCACAGTTCTTCCCTCTGCTTTTATAAAAGATTGTTCCCTTAAAAATTCCTTCAGTATTCCCTTAAGCTCCAGTATTCCCTTAAGTTACCTTGAGGCGTATTCGCCACCTATATCTCTACAGCAGTGAACTTAGGATGTCAGCAATATTTCAGGGCATAATGTTTAGACTATAATGTAGCGCTATTTTGTTCTATGATGTAAGAGGATTATTAACCGTGTGTTAAATTTACCATAGAGTTACAAATTTAGCAACCAACAGGGCTGAAAGGTGGACAAGGGTTCCCTCATAAACAAGCTAATGGTCTAACGAAATACCGCACTAAAGAAACCATGTGGCTCTTGGAGAGCAGGAAATACAGATACTATTGAGTCTCTCTGCTCAGCAAGATGCTTGATCATACGTGATAGTTATGAGGCATCTGGGAAGTTTGCCTTTGTTGGTGCGATATTTATGTAGACTTTCACCCCTTCTTTTGGTATAATATTGTCTACTACCAATTATCAAAAGGAGGAAAGCAGATGGAAACCCAGATGACTTTTGCCATCTCGTTGAGGGATGGGGATATTCTCTAC
>QLUL01000206.1 GCA_018725425.1 Chloroflexota bacterium | reverse complement strand
ACGGCGACTTCGGGCGCTGGGCGTTCCTGGAAATATCTGACCCCTGGGATGCCAAGAACACCATTCGAGCCACACTGCGAAACATGGCAGCAAACCAAGTAAGGGATAGATAGACATGTCTTACAAATCAGATACCATAGCTACCATAATTAAGAAACTGAATACTCAGCATTTCCTCCCTGCGATACAACGAGAATTCGTGTGGGACACGGATAAGATCATCTCACTCTTTGATTCTATCATGCGCGGCTACCCCATAGGCTCTTTCCTTTTTTGGGAACTTGCCCCAGAAAACAAGGATAACTGGCAGGTCTATAAGTTTATTGAACATGCTTCCGATGCCGGCAAACACAATGAACCGGCGAGCACACACGGTGTGAACGATATAACACTTGTCTTAGACGGCCAGCAACGATTGTCTTCTCTCTTAGTCGCGCTGAGGGGTACTTATACCATTAAAGTGAAATATCGAAGAAAATACGATCCAAGCGCATGGGTCAAGCAGAGACTGTACCTGAATCTTCTAAAAGACCCCATAACAAGTGAAGAGGATGGGGAAGTTGGGATTTACTATGGGTTCAAATTTACCGAACAAAAGCCAACCAATTCTCAAAGCGAGTGTTGGTTCGATGTTGGCCGAATACTGGACTTCGATAGCGAGGATAGATTCTATCAGTTCAGACAAGAAGAGAGGGACAAGTTACCCGACACTGTGACCAGAGGGCAGATGAATGTATTTGAGCGCAATCTAGAGCGCCTCTACCGGGCAGTTTGGAAGGACGATTTTATTAACTACTATGCCGAGAGTGACCAGAACTATGACCGAGCACTAGACATCTTTGTGCGTGCCAATGAAGGCGGAACAAAACTCAGTAAATCGGACCTCTTGCTGTCAATGATTACATCGAAATGGAGTGGAGTAAACGCCAGAGATGAGATCCACCAGTTTGTTGATAGAATCAACAATGATCTTACCCGTAAGAATGACCTTATAAAAGATTTCGTAATGAAATCATGCCTTGTGTTATCGGACCTGCCCGTGGCATACAAGGTGAATAATTTCACCGACAAGAATCTGTCGTTTATTGAAAGCAAATGGACAGGAATCAAGCAAGCGATTGAGAAAGCAGTCAACTTAATAAACCATTTTGGTATCGATAGAAACACTCTGACGAGTGCCAATGCGCTCATACCGCTGATTTACTACCTATTTCAGCATCCACAAGTTAAGATATACGGCGATACACCTGATGAAGTCAGAAACAGGACTGCGATTCGCCGCTGGGTAACGATGTCCTTGCTCAATAACGTGTTCGGCGGTTCGTCCGATAGTCTACTTACCGAGCTGAGGCGTGTCCTCAACGACAACTCAGCAAAACCACTTTTCCCAATAGAGGCCCTGAATAAGGAAATCGGAAAAGCTGGCCGTACCTCACTTTTTGACACTTTCGCAGTGGACAATTTCCTTTCTATTACCTATAGCAAGAAGCTGACGTTTTTGGCTCTATCTCTGTTATATGACGATAATAGCTGGGGTACAACAGTTTTTCATCAAGATCACATCTTCCCTCAGCAGATGTTTGGCTGTCAGACCATGAAGCAGGCTGGGTATAGCGATGACGTCTGGAATAAGTACTCCGTAATACTTAAGGATAGGATCGGAAACTTGGAACTGTTGCTACCACACGAGAATCAAGAAAAATCTGACCAGCCGTTTGATAAATGGATTACCACTAGGGACCCCAGTTTTAGGCAGCGTCATCTTATCCCTAATGAGCCGGAACTATGGGAATTCCAGAACTTCGAGGCTTTTGTTAAGAAACGCGAAGAGCTAATCAAGAACAGGCTGAAGCAATTGTTTGGCCCAACAGATACCTAAGGAGGGGTAATCAATGGCAAAGGGTGAGAAATTAAAATCTGTAGACATAGAAGCACTCCGGCACAAGGACCGGCGTGCCAATATCCCCACTAAGGAATTGCAGGACTTCGTGGCTGAGGACGAGGCGAAGCCCAAGACTATCTGCTACCCACGAGACCCTTCTTTAGACCCCCAGTTGGTGTGGAAAGGCAAAGACGAGCAGGATTCCACAGACCTGGAAGTTCCTGCTGTCCCAGTCTATATTCAGGAAAAGATTCAGCCTAAATACATTATTGAGGATTTACGCGCTCAGGCAAAGAAAGAAAAGCCTGAATCGCAACTGGATATGTTCGCCGACTTCAACGGCATCCAGTTTGAGGATATGATTGAGTTCTACCAGCATGAGCAGAACTGGGCTAATCGGATGATTCTGGGGGATTCGCTTTTAGTGATGACCTCATTGGCAGAGAAAGAAGGGCTAAAGGGCAAGGTGCAGATGATTTACATTGACCCGCCCTACGGCATCAAGTTTGGCTCCAACTGGCAGGTAAGCACCCGCAAGCGCGATGTAAAAGACGGCAAATCCGAGGACGCCACCCGCCAGCCGGAGCAAGTCAAGGCATTCCGAGATACCTGGAAGCTGGGTATTCACTCCTATCTTGCTTACTTACGTGACCGTCTGGTAGTGGC
>QLUL01000205.1 GCA_018725425.1 Chloroflexota bacterium | reverse complement strand
TTCTGGGGGTCAATCTGGGAAACGAGGTAGAAAGAAACAGAGCAAGGCGAAAAACCTGCTGGATCGCTTGAAAAAGTACCGTCAGGAGACGCTGGCCTTCATGTACGATTTCAGCGTTCCGTTTGACAACAATCAGGCCGAAAGGGATATCCGAATGATGAAGGTTCAACAGAAAATCTCAGGGACCTTTCGCAGTACTCAAGGAGCAGATACTTTCTGCCGTATCAGGGGCTACATCTCCACCATCAGGAAGAACTCCCTTCCTGTCATCGACGCTATTCAAGCTGTCTTCGAGGGAAATCCTTTTATTCCGGCACGCGCGGGCCCTTGACAATGGTTGCTTTTGTGTGCTATCATTCTTATGGGGCTGAATAGTTACGAATTTTCTTGTTCATCGATTTACCTCCTCTTTATTTTGCCTGACATGTTTCTGCCTATGGATACTCTAATGCATGTCTCACCCCCTTGTCTCAGGTGTGTGAAAGGAGACTAACTTTACGAAATGACAGTTGCCCAGAGTATAGCACGCGATGTAGGTTTTGTCAAACTGACCGCGTGAAGGTCGCATCCTGGATGCAACACGCCTGATTGGATCTTCGGAAATAGGTATCATGTCCCCAGGAATTCATCGTCCGCAGCACTTCTTGTATTTCTTGCCGCTGCCGCAGGGGCAGGGATCGTTGCGCCCTACCTTCCGCATCCCAGAGTCTGGAGTCCCCCTCCCCCCGACTCTCGACTCTCGGCTCTTGACTCTTGACTTTTCCGGTGGGGCTTCTTTGAGTATGCTGGCGTGATAGATGGTGCGCACAATGTCATGCTGGATACCAGCCTGAAGGTGCTGGAACATCTCGTGAGCCTCTTTCTTGTAGGCGATAAGGGGATCCCTCTGGGCATAAGCCTGAAGTCCGATTCCCCGACGCATATCATCCAGGGCGGTCAGGTGATCTATCCAGCGAGTATCGATGGACCGGAGCATCACCAATCGTTCCAGCATGCGCATGTTATCGGCCCCGATTTCCTGATCTCGTTTATCATACAGCGAGCCGGCGTAATGCAACAATCTCTCCTCGATCTCGCTGCGGCTCATGCGGGCGAGATTGGCTTTGTTAATATCGGGTGCTAGAGGGAAGAGGGCGCCGACGGCGGCGAGCAACGAGTCGAGGTTCCAGTCCTCTCCGTGCTCATCGGCAAGAGAGGCGGAAATAAGATCTCTTATCTCCCTATCGATCATGTCTCGAATATTGGATTTGAGGCCGGCGCCGTTGAGGAGCTTCTCTCTCTCGGCGTAGATATTCTCACGGTGCCTGTTTAATACGTCATCGTAATCCAGCAGGTGCTTGCGGATGTCGAAATGATAGGCCTCTACCTTTACCTGGGTATTCTCGATAGCCCTGGAAACCAGTGAGTGCTCGATGGGGACATTTTCATCGAAGCCAGCCCATTCCATGAAGCCCTTGATCTTATCACCACCGAAACGGCGCATGATATCATCTTCCAGGGAAACATAGAATCTGGAACTGCCGGGATCTCCCTGACGGCCGGCGCGCCCGCGGAGCTGGTTGTCGATGCGCCGAGCCTCGTGGCGCTCAGTGCCGACGATGTGAAGTCCGCCGAGTTCGATTACCTTCTCGTGTTCCTCCTGCCACTCATCCCTGTCCCGAACCTGTGGGTTGCCGCCGAGGATGATGTCCACTCCTCTCCCCGCCATGTTGGTGGCAATGGTCACCGCCCCCAGACGTCCGGCTTGGGAGATGATAAGGGCCTCCTTTTCGTGGTGTTTGGCATTGAGCACTTGATGAGGAATACCTTTCATGGCGAGCATTTCGCTCAAGCGCTCGTTTTTTTCGATGGACACCGTCCCCACCAGGGCCGGTCGCTTTTGAGTTGAAAGCTCTTCGATCTCGCGAACCACGGCGCGGAACTTCGCTTCCTCGCTCTTGTATATCTGGTCTTGATACTGGGTTCGGATCAGAGGCCTATTTGTTGGGATGACCACTACATCGAGCTTGTAAATCTTGAAAAACTCCTCCGCCTCTGTGGCGGCGGTTCCAGTCATCCCCGCCAACTTGCCGTACATGCGGAAATAATTCTGGAAGGTGACGGTCGCTAGGGTTCGGCTTTCGCGCTGTATCTTGACCCCCTCTTGGGCTTCGATAGCCTGATGCAGCCCGTCTGAATAGCGGCGGCCGAACATTAGTCTTCCGGTGAATTCGTCGACGATGATCACCTCGCCGTCTTTGACCACATACTCGCGGTCACGTTTATAGAAGACACGAGCCCTGAGGGCGTTCTCCATGTAGTGAACCAGGGCGTAATTGTCCGGGTCGTACAAGTTAGTGATGCCCAACCACTTCTCCATCTTGGCGATGCCCTGTTCGGTGAGTATCGCGGTTCGCATTCGCTCATCGACGGTATAGTCGCTCTCTGGTTGAAGTCGGGGAATTAGCCGGGCGAAGGTGTAATACCTCTCCGTGGATTCCTCAGCTTGGCCGCTGATGATGAGCGGGGTTCGAGCCTCATCAATCAGAATGTTATCCACCTCGTCAACGA
>QLUL01000204.1 GCA_018725425.1 Chloroflexota bacterium | reverse complement strand
GATGGAGAGGGTGACAGGCAAGATGCCCGTCCTACGGGATCTGATGGAGAGGGTGACAGGCAAGATGCCCGTCCTACGGGATGTGATGGAGAGGAGCTCCTGTTTTCGGAGCACTTCGCCTGTCCTCACTGCGGGATAAGTATTGGAGAGATCGCCCCGCGGACCTTCAGCTTCAATAGCCCTCATGGGGCTTGCCCGGCCTGCACTGGACTGGGCGCGAAAGCAGAGATCGATCCTGCCCTGGTGATTACCAACAGAGAGCTCTCGCTCGCTGAGGGAGCCATCCTGCCTTGGGCTAAATCCGGCTCCATGAGCAATTGGTATAGCTATCAGATAGACGATCTGGCTCGCCAATATGGCTTTTCCACGCGTGTTCCGGTGAAGAAGCTGACCGAGACGGAGCTTGACCTGATCCTGTACGGGGAGAGAGGGGAGTCGGTCAAAATCCGAGTACCGAGTACTGAGTACCGAGTACCGGGTGGGGGGAACTCGGAACTCGGTACTCGCAACTCGAAACTCGGCACGGGCTTTGAGGGGGTGATCCCTAACCTCGAGCGGCGCTACCGCGAAACCGAGAGTGACTGGATGCGTTCCGAGATCGAGCGCTACATGAGTTCCGGACCTTGCCCCATTTGCCAGGGGCAGCGCCTGAAACCCGAATCTTTAGCCGTAACCATTGAGGGGCGGAATATCTATCAGGTGACCTCGTTTTCCATCGCTGAGGCGCTGGAATGGGTTGAGCTTCTCGAAGGATCAAGTGGGCGAATAAATTCGCCCCTACTCCCTTTTCAAAGTGATGGGGGAAACGGAGTACTGAGTACCGAGTACCGAGTACCCCACCCTCGGAACTCGGAACTCGGAACTCGCAACTCGGTGCTGAGCCCACGCGAACAGGCGATCGCGCGCCAAATTTTGAAGGAAATCCGGGCCCGCCTGGGATTCCTGATGAATGTGGGACTTGACTATCTCACGCTGGATCGGCCCTCCGGTTCGCTCTCCGGCGGGGAGGCGGGGCGCATTCGCCTGGCCACTCAGATCGGGAGCGGACTAATGGGCGTGCTCTATATTTGCGATGAGCCCACTGTGGGGCTGCATCCGGTCGACGGGTCACGACTCATCGAGACCCTTAAAGGTCTACGAGACCTGGGCAACACCATTCTGATCGTGGAGCACGATGAGGCCATGATGCGTGCCGCCGACTGGATCATTGACCTGGGCCCCGGTGCTGGAGAATACGGGGGAGAAATCATGGCCAGCGGGCCGATCGAGGAGATTATGAGCTGCCCGAAGTCGCTAACCGGGCAGTATCTAACGGGAGCGAAGGAGATTCCTCTTCCCGCAAAGCGGCGCCAGAGGTCACCAAATCAACTGATCATCAAAGGAGCGCGGGAGAACAATCTCAAGGACATTGATGTTGCCCTCCCTCTGGGGGTGTTTGTCTGCATCACTGGCGTCTCCGGTAGTGGCAAGAGCACCCTTATTGACGAAATCCTGCATAAGCGATTGGCCCAGGTGTTCTATCGGACCAAGGAGCGGCCGGGCGATCACGATGAAATCCTGGGCATCGAGCACATTGACAAGGTGGTGAACATTGACCAATCGCCCATCGGGCGCACGCCGCGTTCAAATCCGGCAACCTACACCGGTGCCTTCACCCCTATTCGAGAGCTATTCGCTCAGGTCCCGGAGGCCCGTGTGCGTGGCTATCGGCCAGGGAGGTTCTCCTTTAACGTTAAGGGCGGGCGATGCGAGGCCTGCCGTGGTGAGGGATATATCCAGATCGAGATGCAGTTCCTGCCTGATGTCACCGTTCCGTGCGAGGTATGCCGTGGCAAACGATATAACCGTGAGGCACTTGAGGTTCGATTTAAGGGCAAGAACATTGCCGAGATTCTGGAGATGAGCGTCGAGGAAGCCGATAGCTTTTTCGAGCATTTCCCTTCCATTAAGTCCAGGTTAGGCACGCTCAAGGATGTGGGGCTGGGTTACATCCGATTGGGGCAGCCGGCGACGACCCTCTCCGGTGGTGAGGCGCAACGAGTAAAGCTGGCCACGGAGCTCTCCCGCCGTTCCACCGGCCGGACGCTCTACGTCCTCGACGAGCCCAGCACGGGGCTCTCTTTCCATGATGTGGCTGCTCTTCTCCATGTGCTGCAGCGCCTGGTTGATGCCGGGAATACGGTAATTCTGATTGAACATCATCTGGACCTGATCAAGTGTGCTGACTGGATCATTGACCTCGGCCCCGGTGGGGGGGATCGGGGGGGATGGGTGGTGGCCACCGGAACACCTGAGGAGATGGCCGATGTTGAGGCATCCTCCACCGGGCAATATTTGGGCCGTGTCCTGGCCAGACACAGGCAGGTGTCTTAGAAGACAGAGATCAGAGGGGAGGGGTGGCATCTGACTGCTGACTGCTTTTACAGCGGGAGGGAGAAATGGATAGAGAAGCGATGCTGGCTTCTATCGAGGCAAATGTGGAGAACGAGACCCTCGCAGTTCTCATCCACTCGGACAGGAAACTCGCTGAAGTCACCCTTGATTCCCTCAAGGTAATAGGTAAGTTTTTTCAAA
>QLUL01000203.1 GCA_018725425.1 Chloroflexota bacterium | reverse complement strand
GGTCAGCAGTATCGAGGATGTGCCGTGCCGATCTACTCAAAGCAAGGCGAGTGGGCCGGAGAAGCTATTACTCACTCACGGAGAATGGTCAGCGGCTGCTGACGAAAGGTGCCCGGCGCATCTTTGAGCGGAAGAACAACCACTGGGATGCAAACTGGAGCATTGTGGTCTATTCCATCCCCGAAGCAAGGCGAGAGGCAAGAGACAAACTGCGCCTTGAATTAGGCTGGATAGGATACGGTGCCCTGAGCGAGGCTACCTGGATCTCACCTTATGACTTGACCAATGAAGTGGAAGATCTGGTGGATAGACTTCAGATCAGGGAGCACGTCCAGATCTTTCGGGCCAGGCATGAAGGCTTTGCCGAGGCCAGGATGATAGTCTCCCGCTGCTGGGATTTAGTCCGAATTCATCAGAGGTATGCCGGTTTTATTGCCAAATACCGTCCCAGGCTCGAAGATCACCTGAGGCGTCTCGAGGCCGGAGAAGCTATCCCCCCCAGCGAGTGCTTTGTGGAGAGATTCACTCTAATTCATGAATACCGTAAGTTCCCCTTCTTTGACCCGGATCTGCCGCGGGAACTTCTACCGGACAACTGGCTGCGTCCTCAGGCGGCGGCGTTATTTCACGAATATCACGGCCTTCTCGCCGATAGGGCTAACGAGTACTTTGAATCGGTCTTCAAGGAGTACTAGATAGCCCTTACTAACGTTCGGGTAAATGCAAAATGAAAATTGCAAAGTGCAAAACTGAGGTTGGCGGGGAACAAGCCCCCACACTGCGGAGGTAAAAAGTGAGGTACGCAGAGACAGGGTATAATTTAGAAATTGATCTATCCCGAGGAAACATTGAGCGGGTAGAAACCGACCCAAGAGACACCGAACTTTATCTGGGGGGACTGGGCACTAACGCCAAGATATTGTGGGATAGGGTTCCCCCTGAAGTCGAACCCTTTTCTCCTGATAATCTACTAATATTCAGCACCGGTCTTTTATGTGGCACACCTGCTATTGGTGCCAATCGTACCATTGTTACTACCTATTCTCCTCAGACTTTGTTAATGGCATATTCAATGATGGGGGGGTTTTGGGCACCAGAATTGAAGTATGCCGGTTATGACAAAGTAATCCTTCGCGGCAAGTCCCCCGATCTGGTTTATTTGTGGATAAACAATGACAAAGTAGAAATACGTGACGCCTCTCATTTGCAGGGTAAAGGCGCTATTGAAACTGCAGAACTTATTCGACAGGAGTTGAAGGAGCCGAAAGCCCAGGTGGCTGGTATCGGCCTGGCCGGTGAAAACAGGATCTATTTTGCTTCCATCGAGCAGGGCAGGTCCAGTGCCAGCCGAGGCGGAATAGGGGCCGTTATGGGAGACAAAGGGTTAAAGGCGATAGCTGTTCGTGGAACAAAGGACGTCAATATCGCCCGACCGGCTGAATTTATGGAGCTTTGCGAGGAAGTGTTAGAATATATAAAGTGGCGGGAAGATAAGCCGATTCCAGGGGTAATGCCTATTTTAGCCGGGCTTGGGTCGCCGCAGGAGATGAAAGTCCATGATGAGAAGTGGCACACCGAGAATTTTATGTGGGGGAATTCCCGCACCCGCAGAAAAGATTTTTGGAACAAGGAAGTCGAAGAGAAGTGGACAGAGACTATGGAAAACGCGCGGACGCGGCTAATAAGTTGCTATAACTGTCCGATGGAATGTGGGGCAACAATTTCTGTCCCTGGAATTTCAACCTATATGATGAAATGCTTCTCGAAACTTACATATACCATGGCGGCCTATTCAGACCTGGATTTTGGTTTTAGAATCGCTCAACGTGCTACGGAATATGGGGTGGACAGTTACTCAACCCCACAAGTCATGGCCTTCGCCCTTGAGCTTTACGAGGCCGGCATTTTGACGGACCAGGACATGGCGGGAATGCCGTCCGATAACGAGGGGAGATTTTACTGGTTACTTGACAGAATTGTTCGGCGGGAAGGGATAGGAGATGTTTTAGCCAATGGCACTCATAAGGCCTCAATACAGATTGGTAAGGGCGCAGAAGAATATGCTCATAATAACATTAAGAAACATGAGCAACTGCCTCTCAATCTATCAATGCTGAATCCCGTTTATTTCCTAACCCAGACGAGCTGGAACCAAAAATCAAAAGTTGGAGCAAAAATATTTAGCTTTGAGCTACGCACGACCCAAAAAATATCCTGCCATTTTCGCACATAATTTTAGATTTTAGTACCTAATGTATTGTACCGGCGAGAAGATAAACATTACCCAGATTGAAGGGCAGTTGTTGGCAACGCTCGGAAATTGACCCTTTCACCGTTTAGTTTTTGACCCACCCCCCCGGCTATCCGTAGTATAACCAAAAGCATCTCCTTCTTCAACTCCTTTCCTGAAGACTGTCAAGCCTCATTAGAAATGTCCTCTGTTAGCATCGGGCTAGGACCTCCTTTTTTCTTTCCAAGTACATGGGATTGAATCTTCGCCAAGGATGATTGTGAGAAGGGCCATATGTCTTCTCATGGTGGGGGGTTGGGGGCGTGCCGGCAACTGGCCGATTTCTG
>QLUL01000202.1 GCA_018725425.1 Chloroflexota bacterium | reverse complement strand
ATATACCAGAAATGATGAGCGATGTCAATATGCCGAATTGAGCACTACAGCCACGCCTCGAGGCTAATAATCCCTTATTTCACCCCCTCCCCAAAGCCAAGTCAACTTCCCTCAGCCCATCGTGTCCGGGATACGTGTCCCATATCCGGACACGGACCACGGACATGATTTAGGTGACTCAACGACCCCTTGCAATGAGGAGGTTTTGGGGTTATGATATTGATACGGGGAAGAAATGGAGGGTGGCTTTTCGGGATTTAGATGAAGATTTCGGCCAAAGGAGGGCATATGTTTGAGCCATTAAGGGCGATCATTTCAAAGACAGATGCAGATTACGCCGACATTCGCTACGAAATACTCAAAGAGACGAGGATTGTCTTCAACGGCGCCGAATTAGGAGAGATCGGCTCCAATACAACCGATGGATATGTGTTAAGGGTGCTCAAAAACGGGGGCTTATCCACCATAGCCTTCACTAAAGAGGCCGATGCCGAAAAGGCAATGAGGAGCGCCCTGGAAAATGCCCGGCTGTTATCCCGGAACATAAAGGAGCCCGTCGTGTTCGCCACGACCAATCCAATAAAAGGCACCTTTTTGCCTCCGCTCAAGGAGGACCCGCGGAGGATTTCGATCGCCGAAAAGTTGGAATTGACCCGGCAATACAACGACATACCCCTGAAACACGAAGGGATCAGCACAACCAATCTCCAGTATCTGGAGGTTATACGGGAAAAGTATTTTGCGAGTACCCAGGGAAGCGAAATCCGAGAGGATCTGATTACCACAACGATAAACGGGCTAATTACCAGCAAGGACGGAAATCTCATTCAGAATGTGGGAGTAGGGATTGGGGGAAGTACTGGATTCGCCATACTTAGAGATCGGGAGGAGAAATTTGAGAGTAAAACGGGGATTGCCCTCGACCTTCTGAGGGCAAAGCCGGTAGAGGCCGGGGTCTACAATGTAATACTCAACCCCGATATGGCCGGGGTCTTTACTCACGAGGCATTTGGTCACTTCTCCGAGGCCGACCTTGTCGAAGATAACCCTACGATGAGAGAGAAGATGAGGATCGGAGCGAAGCTGGGGAACAAGGTGCTCAACATCATTGATGACCCCACAATCCCTGACCAGTTAGGCTTCTACAAGTACGATGACGAAGGGGTAACGGCCAGACGGGTTCAGCTCTTGAGAGAGGGGATTCTGGTGGGCCGCCTGCATTCGAGAAGGACGGCAGCCTCTTTGGGAGAGCCTCTCAGCGGCCACTCTATTGCCGAGGATTACCGTTTCGCCCCTATCATAAGAATGGGTAACATCTTTATCCAGCCGGGAACGAACAGCTTTGAGGAGCTTCTTGAGGAACTTGGTGATGGCTTGTACATCCTCGACAGCAAAGGAGGGCAGACCAGCGGGGAGAACTTCACCTTCGGCGCTCAGTACGCCTACAGGGTTAAGAACGGCAAACTGGGCGAAATGATTCGTGATATCAACATCTCGGGGAATCTCTATAACACCATGCAAAACATCACCGCGGTAGGAGACGACCTGGTGCTGCGCGAAACCGGAGGGTGCGGCAAAGGACAGCTAAACATCCGTTCCTGTATGGGCGGACCACACATACTTATCAAAAGCGTTGTCATCGGAGGTGCCTGATGGAAGAATTGCTGGAAATCGCCCGGAAAGTCAGTGACAAAGTGGAGACCTACTCGCTGGAGCGGACGGTCGATTCCGTCTCGTTCGAGAATGCGAAGCTCAAGGATATTGATAGCAAGCTGCAATCGGGGATTTCTTTGAGAATAATAAAGGGGGGGAAACTTGGATTCGCATTTACCAGAAACCTGATTGATGGTGAAGAATTCGTGCAAAACGCACTCGACTCCCTGAGGGTTGAGGCAGATTTCAATCTCCCCGTTACGCGAAATTTGGCGGCGCTGGATACTTACAACCCCGCTATCGAGAGCCTCACCAATACCACTATCGTGGATGAGTGCAACAGGATCTGTGAAATGCTGGCCCGCAGAACAAGTGGACAGATCAACATACATGCCGGACGTACGACATCGAGGGTGCGGCTCATAAACAGCAATGGAACCGATCTTTCGTCGAGGTCATCTCAATACTATTGCCACACCTCAATTATGTATCCCGGATCCTATTCCTCGATAAGCCGGTTGGTAGTTTTCAAGGACTTTCAGAAAACACCCGACGAACATCTGAACTTCATTGTCAACACCTACAATAAGTCGCTGAAAGAGGTGGGTCCCCGCGGCAGGAAAATGAAGGTGCTTTTTCTGCCGGATACTATATACGGTCTGATCTGGAGACTTCAGAGTGCCACGAACGGAAAGAACATCTACGAAAAGAAATCGCCGGTATCGGAGAAACTGGGTCAGGAGATATTCCACCGTCAGCTCACCATATATAACGACCCCATCAATGATGAAATCCCCGGTGCCCGGAGCTTTGACGATGAGGGTACACCCTGTCGTTATTTTCCGGTGGTTGAAAACGGCGTCTTGAAGAATTTCTATTATGATTTGCATTACGCCGACAAACTGAAGGCAAGTCCCACCGGGCATGGGTTCAGG
>QLUL01000201.1 GCA_018725425.1 Chloroflexota bacterium | reverse complement strand
GATCAAGGTATTGACATTGGGTAAATCCAGCCCCGACTCGATGATCACGGTGCAAACCAGCACATCCACCTTGCCGGCGACAAAATCGGCCATCACCGATTCCAGCATCTCCTCGGGCATTTGCCCGTGGGCGACGGCAATCTTAGCCTCGGGCACCAAATCCCTCAGCCGGCGGGCAACAAAGGCGATGCTCTGCACCCGGTTGTGCACCAAGAAGACCTGTCCATTGCGGTCCAGCTCCCTCAGTACCGCACTTCGAATCAGTTCGTCGTTATACTCAGCGACATAGGTTTTTACGGGCAGGCGCGCCTCAGGGGGGGTCTCCATGGTGCTCATGTCGCGAACCCCGATGAGCGACATATGGAGGGTGCGCGGAATGGGAGTAGCACTCAGCGTGAGGACATCGACTTCACTTCGCAGTTGTTTCAGTCGTTCTTTGTGCGCCACCCCGAATTTCTGTTCCTCATCTATGATGACCAACCCCAAATCCTTAAATATCACGTCCCTCTGCAGCAGACGGTGCGTCCCGATGCAGATGTCCACAGTGCCGCTTGCCAATCTCGCCAGCACATCCTGTTGCTCCCTGGGAGAACGAAAGCGGCTCAGCACTTCGATCTTTACCGGAAAGGCGGCCAGCCTCTCGGCAAAAGTGATGCCGTGCTGTTGGGCGAGTACCGTGGTCGGCACCAGGACAGCCACCTGCATACCGTCCATCACCGCCTTGAAGGCGGCGCGGAGTGCAACCTCGGTCTTGCCGTAGCCTACATCGCCGCACACCAGTCGGTCCATCGGCTTGGGCATCTCCATATCCTTTTTTACGTCACGGATAGTTTCCAATTGATCGGGGGTCTCCACGTATGGGAAGGAGGCTTCAAGCTCCTGTTGCCATACGGTATCCGGCGAGAATCCAATTCCAGAGGAAACCTCCCGTGAAGCATAAATGGCCAGCAGCTCCTGAGCGAGCTCAGCAGTTGCCTTTTTAGCCCGCTGTTTGGTGCGAGCCCATTCTTGGGTGCCCAGCCGGCTGATGGAAGGGAGATAACCGCCGGAGCCGATATAGCGGGCTATCCGGTCCACCCGGTCGGAGGGGAGATACAGCCGTCCACCTTCGGCATACTCCAGAATAAGATACTCGCGCTCCGTGCCATCCGAGGCGATCCGGGTCATCCCCGTAAACCTGGCGATGCCATGATCGATATGAACCACGTAGTCGCCAAGGGATAGGTCGGCAAGGAAGACCTTCTGCTCGGCACGGCGCTTCGGCGCCGGTCGACGCTTCTTCACGAATCCAAAGAGCTCGGCATCGGTGAGCAACAGGGTTCCGTCACAGCTCCAACCCTCGGCCAACGAGCCATGAACCAGGGTCAGCGAACCCAATGGTGGCAGTTGATCGAGCTGTGCCTGGGGGCAGGTCACGATATCCTCCTCCCGAAGAAGCTCGGAAAGCCTGTCGGACTGCTGGGAAACGACCACGATCCGCCTGGCATCCCGGAGAGCAGCCTTTGTGTCTTCCAGAAAACGGGAGATTTGCCCTCCGTAGCCAGGGGCTGCGCCGAAGCCCTTCTCATCCCCCCATCTCTCGATCGAGAGTAGCTGCTTAATCCTCCCTAGCCTCTCCCGTATCTCAGGCCAGTCCCCTCTCTCAATCCCTTCGGGGTCATCGAGAACAACCAGCGACTCGCCTGGGAGGTAATCGGTTATGGCGCTGTCCCCAAATGATTTTTCCAGAGATTCCCTCTCAGGCAGTAGAAACTCCCGGGCGGGCACAATTGCTACCGAATCGGTGTGTCCCACCGAGCGCTGGGTGCTGGGGTCAAACCATCGGATGCTCTCCACTTCGTCGCCGAGGAACTCGATGCGGGCGGGAAGGTCATTGCTCGGTGAGAATATATCTACGATACCGCCTCGCTTGCTGATGGTTCCGGGGGTCTCTACTATCTCGCCGACTTCGTACCCTATCTCTGCCAACCGGGCGATGAGGCGATTCAGGTCGATGTGCATTCCCCTTTTCACCACCTGACAGGCGGAGACGAAATCACCAGGTGCTATGGTCTTCTGGGCCACGGCATGAGCCGAGGCTACGACCAGAGGAGGAAAGCTAGGCAACCTATTCCATTGGCTTAGTATGGACAGTACCTGCAATCTCTGCTGGAGGGTCGAGGTATCAGGTGAGAGACGCTCGTAGGGCAGGATATCGATTTCGGCAAAGAGATGAACCGGGACATCGGGATGACACCATTTTGATATCTCCTCGTGCAGTCTCTTTGCTCTCTCCGCTCCGGGAGCGATGATCAGCAGTGGCACACCGAGATCGTGATAGAGGCAGGCCAAGAGAAAAGGTGTGGCGGCCTCAAGGACTACCGTCTTTTGCCTCCCGGCACCCTGGATGATCTGCTGGTAAGCGGGGACGTCCCGCATCAGCGCCCGCAGCCCGGAGAGATTCATCTTTACTCACACCAGAAGGGCTAGCCGCAGGCGACTAGCCCTGTTTTAGGAAATGATAGTCCTTCCAACAAAAATCGGGGTGAGAGGATTTGAACCTCCGACCCCCTGCACCCCATGCAGGTGCGCTACCAGGCTGCGCCACACCCCGATGTGCCGGACAATCTATATACTA
>QLUL01000200.1 GCA_018725425.1 Chloroflexota bacterium | reverse complement strand
GATATACCAGAAGTATCTTCATGCTACAACGTTTAGACCCCTTTTTTGTATTGTAACCGGTGTTGTCTCGAAAAGCAAGGGCCCCAAGCTTAACAGGTGACTGGTGACTGGTTGATGACGGGCAAGATGCCCGTCCTACGAATCTCCCTACACGCTAATTTGAGCCGGGTGGGACTCGAACCCACGACACCCGGATTAAAAGTCCGGTGCTCTTCCACTGAGCTACCGGCCCACCATAATCGTGTCCGGGATCCGTGGTCCGTGTCCGGACACGGACCACGGACACGTACACGCAATCCAGACACGATGTTTAGGCCAGGACTCCGAATCTAGCTCTCTCATGTCGAGCTGCCCTTTACCCCCCCCACTCCCGATTCCCACGAGTGGTTCGGGGCCATGCCCCAGTCACTTATCGGCCAGTAAATCAGCCATGCCCTGCCGATTATATTCCTTCGGGGAACGATGTCCCAGCTCGTTGCAGCACGATTGTCCCCCACGATGAAGTAGCTATCATGGGGAACCTTTCGGGGAGATACCGAGACCGAACGTACTCGAACATAAGGCTCTTCTAGTTTCTCCCCGTTTACATAGAGCTCTCCATTTCTGATCTCTATCAACTCACCGGGCAGGCCGACTATCCGGTGGATGATACCGTGATTAGGTCTGCCCGTTTGGAAGACTACTATGTCTCCCCTGAGGGGGTTGGAGAACCAGTAAGCCGCTTTGCTCACGATGATGAACTGACCATGGTGCAGGTTGGGCTCCATACTGAAGCCATTGACCTCGAAATTATGCACCACCGCGCGGATCGCCACAAAGATGAGCAATGCCAGAAGGACTGTTGTAAGAATCTCGCGAATCGCGGCCTTCATTAGTTACTTCCTGTCATAACGACTCGGGTTGTCTGGTTCACCTGTGGAACTTTAAACCTGAGTAGTTGCGCACAAAGTATGATAAAATAATACCTGATATCTAGTATAGAGAAGAGCCTCCTAATAGTCAATTGGCTCCTTTCCAAGCAAGGATTTTGTAGTAACATGACGAGCTATGAAGATCAGTTGATCCGGCAGAGCATGGATGGCGACTTGGACTCATTCAACCAACTGGTGGAAAGCTATCAAAGACCCATCTATAATCTGGCTTTGCGCATGCTCGGAAATCCCCAGGATGCGGAAGATGCCAGCCAGGAAACATTCGTCCTTGCCTGGAAATCCATTCGCGGTTTTAGGGGGGGCAGTTTTAGAACCTGGTTCTTTCGTATCGCATCCAACGCCTGCACTGACCAGCTCCGAAGGAGACGGAGGCAACAGACTGACTCTTTGGACGCCCTATTCCCGGAGCACAATCCGCTTCCGAGTTCCGCCGAATCGCCCGAGGACCATCTCCTGCGAGAGGAACTGAGTCAGTTGATCAGTCAACACTTGCTCTTGCTGGACGAGGAACAGCGCCTGGTGGTCACCCTGGCCGATCTTCAGGGATTTAGCTATGAGGAGATTGCGCAGATCACCAATAGCTCCCTGGGCACGGTTAAGTCGAGACTAAATCGCGGGAGAGCCAACCTCCGCGACTTGTTACTCAAGGATCGGGAACTTTTACCCCCCGAATTTCGTCTGTATAAGTAGGAAGGATGATTAAGATGTTGCATCGCCAGCGCAAGAGCGAGTGCCACAGGATACGGGAGATGATCTCCCCTTACCTGGATGACTGCGTCACGCCTGTGGAACGAGATGCGGTGAAATATCACGTCGAGATATGTGAGGGTTGCGAGTGGGAGCTTCGCTCGTTGGGGATCACCGTCCAATTGCTCAGCCGCATGCCTGCTCCGTGTGCTCCCCGTTCCTTCACTTTGGCAGAAGCACCACGGAGACGGATTTCTTTCGCCATCCCGAGCATGAACCGGCTGCGCCTGGCGACGGCTCTGGCTGTCGTTCTGCTGGCGGTCCTATTAGCGGGCGATTTTAGCGGACTTTTCTATGCCGATATCAGCGGCGAACCGGCAGAAGCCGCCGGGGACAGAGTTCACACAGACATAGCCGAACCGGAGAATATCGCCCCTGCGCTGCCAGGGGAGACGCCTGCACCAGTGGCAGAGGATCCTGCCGAAGAGATTGCCGGTATGCCAGAAGCGGAGGAGCCCCCACCCTCCCCGACTCAGGAGGATAGGCGTATAGCGCAGCAGATCGAACCGGGGCTAGAGTGGGAGCTGACGGCTCCGTTGGCGGCCGAAGTACCCGAGGCTGTCCTCCCCATCAGAGAACCCTATCCCTGGCTGCTACCGCTTCAGATAGCATCCGCTGCCCTGGTGCTCGTCCTTGGAGGTGCCAACCTCCTGGTCTGGCAAAGAAGACGGGACCTGTCTCTGTTAGGCAGAGGTTGAATCGTCAGTTGAGATCCAAAAAGGATACCTGCTCAGGTTCAAGGTTCCAAGGTTCCCAATTAGCGTGTAGCGCATAGCGTGGTAATAGGTAAGTTTTTCCAAAAACGATCCTGAGTGGCCCGCTCCTTGAGCCTCTTTTACTGCGGCTACGGAAGGCTCGCACGTCAGGTATGCAGTTCTATGATGTCACCGTCCTTAAGGACATGATCTCTTTTCACCCGCTGCCCGGCGAACTTGCCTGAGCCCCAGATCAGGG
>QLUL01000020.1 GCA_018725425.1 Chloroflexota bacterium | reverse complement strand
CTTTAGCATGAGCCAATTCCAATCTGAAGGCTCTGCTTTGAATGTACCAATCGAGCAAGGCATTCAAGTCAGCAGTTGGCTCAGGGGGATGGCTGAGGACTTCTTCAATGTCAGCTAGCTCCGATATTAGGGCGAATACTTCTCCAGCCCGAGATGTATAAGCAGCCTCCGAAAGCCTGGACCTGGAACTAAGGTCAGCGCCAACATGTGAGCTAAGGATGATGTCACTGAGAGCCTTTGCAGCCAAAGCACTCTGCAGGAAGTGAATAGCTAAGCCATACGCTATAGCTGGTGAAGATTCTCTAGCCAGAACTTGCGCTATCACTGTAGATTGTGGTGACACAAGTTGAATCAACCTGTCCAAGTCCTCAGCAGATAGCCCATCTTCAGCTAGCCTGATCATTTTTGACTGTAGATTCGGGCTCTTTCCCAGGTGAGCGATTACCGCTGATACTTGTTGTTCTAGCTCTTCGGGGGCAAACTCCAGCATCTGCAGCCCTCGTAACTGGTTAGCAGGATTGGGCACATGGTATCTTTCCAAGGATTGCCGCAAGTAAACATAGAGGGCCAAAGTTTGAGGATGCGGAATAAGCCAGGGGGAGATAGACCTGGTGTCAATCTTAGGGCTTTCACCAGCTAACTCCTTAAGAATAGCGGAGGACTGGTTATCCCAGTTGCCAGACCAGGCGAGACCTAGATAGTGGACGAGCACTTCGGAGGCTGATAACTCTTCAAACATCAGAGCTTGAACGGACAACCCTGGATGGAGGCATATTAATGTCAGAATGCGAACATGATGAATGCTTAAGGGAGCATCTTTGGGCACATAGTGGCGGAGTTGATCGTGAGCGACCACAAACTGCGAGAGGTTGGAAGCGATAGCTGTGGCATACTTTGCCAACGCTTCAGGATTCCACTTTTCACGAGGAATGAGCTGGCTCAAAATGCCGCGCAAACTGAAGTCCTCGATTCTATCTGCTCCTTCCAGAATATCTGAGATGAAACTCAGATTTATTTTGCTTTTAGCTCCAAAGCGAGGGAAGGTCACCCAAACAATATGGGGAAAGTTAGGGTCGTCTGGCCTCCGAGAATACTTGACTCGGAAGCCAAAATCATTCTCAAAGTAATGAAATACAGCCCACCTCTTCCCTTTGGGATCAATGATTTTCTCATTAAGATTTAGAAGCCTTTCTGGGTCAAGAGCAACAACCAGTCGGCTTGCCTGGGGAAGTCCGGCAAGGAATTGCTGAAAGTACTCCTGGACATTGTTTGGCATAGCTTTACGGCGCATTGTATTCGCTCCCCTCTTCTGACACTTTCAACAACTGACATGCCTCAGCAATGCGCCTGGTTCTCCTCCAGAGTTCCCTGTCTACGGAACTATCATCAATCCCGGAGAAGAGCCTGGTAGCTTCTTCATACATTTCATTCCGATAGCAGAATTCTACCCATTGGCAAAGTTCCTCATTGGTGAGTTTCTTAGTGAGCGCACCGTTGAGGTAGCGATGGATTTGAGCTTTTCGATAGCTGACAGCCATATCTTGCTTGTGTTGTTGCTCCTCGGCAGTGGGAAGGCGAACCTTACCTTCCTTGACAGTGAATCCCTCAATAGCTTTGTTGAAATCTACGATTTCCTGCCATTCAATAGAAATCTCCCTGAGATAGTATTCCCTTAGCTCGTGAAGGGGCACCGTGCCATATTTGCGGAGAAACTCCTGCAGGCGCAATACTGTCTCTTCCCCAGCGTCTCCTTTATCCAGTGCCATTCTCAACTGGGGTGTCTTGGCGAATTTGGGCTGGCGTGCCAGCAAGGTTCCCGGAGCATACCACTTATCACCGACCTTGCGGAAGAAATTCTCCAATATCTCGTCAAGGTTGAACTTTGCTATTTCAACGGTGGGTAAGAACCTTTTAATCACCTCGTCATAGATGTAGTCACGGGGTTGACCACCCTGCCTGGTGAGAAACTCCTGGATAACGGTTATCACGCGGTACTCAATATCTGGTTTCTCCAGTTCCTTCCTCGCCACACTCTCTTTGGGCTTCTTAAAGTTTATCACCAGAAGGCGCTGCTGAGTCTTGTCGGAATCCAATTGCGATTTCGTCTTAGAGGTTGAATTTATATGTCTCACTTCACCTGGTTCAATGAAGCCCGCCTGAGCGGCCATTCGTTGCACACTCCGAAACATGGTCGGGTCGGTGTAGCTGTAAATCAGCGAAAGCCACCGTCCGGGCTTGAGAACACGGTAGGCTTCTTTGAGGGCAGTAGTCATCATCTGTTCATAGGTTTCCCTCGTTTTGCCTTGATACTGGTTTTCGATGATTTCCTGCTCTACCGGGGTGAACTCGCCCAGCCAAGCCTCCCACATAATGTTGAGTTCACTATAGTTTATGTTAGAGCCATAAGGAGGGTCATAGAAGGCGTAGTCAACAGAGTTATCAGGGATAGGATATAAATCTCTAGCGTCTTGTTGTCTCGCTATATGAGTAACAAAGCTTTTGAAAAGGTTTATCTCATTAACAGCCTTAGCGAGATCACTATATTTGCCTGCAAATGAGCCGAGTGCATTCATGTCTTGAATTATCGCGGGGATATACAAAGTTCCCATCCGAATCCCGCCTTTCCCACTAATGCGCCACCTGTATTGTAAATTAACCATGTAAATAATGCTGGAGAAAAGTAGCCTTAAATAACTTTTGGCTTGATCATCCTCAACCTCATTCACATATTCCCACAGCACCGACAGGGCAATAAGGTTCCGCCGTGAGAACATCTGATAGGGATGAGTAATGCCCCGCTTCAAATTGCGCCTTGGCTCCGGCCCAAAAAACTTCACATCCCTGGGATACCAGTAGGGGAACTCTTTCGGAGGTATTTCCTTCAGCCCAAGCTCTTGTTTCATCTGCCCCAGAACCTTGCTTCCTGGCTCGTTGATGAACTGCTCGCCTCCCTCAATCTCGATATAGCGTCGCCAATCATCTTCATCCAGCGGTTTGGCTTTTGCCTCACCTTTAATCTTGCATTTGGGGCAATCAACCCTGATTTCGACAGGCTCTATTCTCACAAAACTTACCTTCGCCTTGGTGAACTCATAGCGGCAATTATCACAGCGAATCTTGGCTATCTTCTCGCCCCTCTTCATTCCCTCCCATCGCCCTCCACCGGCAAAAAGAACCCCAATTCCACACCGAGGGCAGCGGTAAACATCGGAGAGGATGGTATTGGCGATTTGAGCCTCAGGGTTGTTGCAGTGGTGGCACCTGGTGCGATAGAGGGGACGAATCTCCGGCTCTGCCCTTGCCATTAACTCCTCATATGCCTGTTGCAGGAGTTGGGGCTCAATAGGAGTGGTGTAATTACGGGTGATGTGGATACAGGCAGGGGAGATGTCGAATAAGATGGCGTGCCTCCCTACCATAAGGGCGGCTACCCCGGTCATTCCTGAGCCGCAGAAGGCATCCAGGACAATGTCGCCAGGCTGAGTATAATGCTCGATGAACTCCTTAACCACATAGGGATCCTGCTTCACCCAATACATGTGCATATTGTAGATTTTGGACGACTTTGAGGCCTGGTCGAAGCTCTTGCAGAATGGGGGCACATTGTAGTCATCTGTCTCAGGGTCATATGGCTTGCCGTAGTCGCGGATGAATTCGGCGAGCCCCGGTTTATTCTCAGTCTCAACTATAGTCATGGTGTCGCTACCTCAGGCTAAGCTGAATCCTCTTCTCCGGGTTCTGCCGTTTGGCTTGCTCGAAAGCTTCTTGCAGCAAGCGCCTGAACTCGGCTACCGCCTCGTCTATCCCATCTTCTTGAATCACAGGGTACTTATCCGCCAGCCTTACCAAAACTGGCTGTGCCACTGTTTGGATATTGCTCTCCAGGAGCAGAATCCTAACGAACTTAATTACTTCATCATCAATGACGTTAACCAGCGAAGAAAGCTCACTGGCATGGACAATTTGTAGCAGCTTAGTCACCTTGTCTTCGTTGCTCCGTTCCAAAACCCTTTTCACCGCTTCTGAGCTCAGTCGCCTCAATTGCTCTTTCAGTGCCTTCCCCAGATCTCTACTCAAGTGTTGTACCTCTTCTGCGGGTGGCTCCTGAGTTAGGGCGAGGCGGCAGGAAGAGCAAGCGGGGTCATTTTCTACTGACACCTCAGTCACGATACTAACATCGCACGAACCCAGTCTTGGCAACAAACTCTGATAGTGCTGGGGCAGATCGGTGCCTAGTGACTCGCCTAGCTCTGTAACTTCGTTGAGCTTATTTAGGGCTTCCAGTTTTGGCTTCAGCTCCTCCAGTTGTTGCTGTAGTTCCTGCACCTTCTTGTAATAATCACGGTGGTGGGCTTGATAGATATTGCGGTAACGCCGCTTAAATTCATTAAACCCTGCTTTCACACTGGGCCAGAGAGAAGGGCTGTTCAGGAATGATTTCAGGTTCAGTTGACCCCTAAGGGAGAGGAGGTCAGTTCTTAGCTCAAGGTCGCCGTCACGCAAGTTTGCAGCATTAAGGTAATTCTTCACAGCAAGGATCTCTGCTGCTGATTTGGAGAGGTTTTCCCAGCGGCGGTAAATTGAGATATCGGCAGCGAAGGCATCAGGTTGGGTATATCTATCCTGCACCGCTTGGTAAAACTGGGCATAGTTAGGCGCTTGCACAATATCAGTGATTCGAGACACTGCGTCGTGTTCTCCAGCGTCGACGGTGTCCTCCAATCTGGCGGACAAAAGCTTTATGCTGCTATCTATCTGCGTTGCCATTGCGTGTAGAGATCCAAGGGCTTCTTGGAGCAACTGTGCTTGCCCCTCTATCTCTACAGGGTCAGCGGTGGTTTTCAATTCCGGCCTGAGCACCCTGGCAAAAGGAACCACCTCATTCCAAGTAGGGCCAGTGCTGAGAGAGATGGCATCAAAATACTTATCTAGTCCAGTCTTCCACTCGAGTTCTGGAACGGTGGCTGAGGTAAGCTTGTTATGAAGAGGCTTACTGCCTGATCTCAGAATAAGGGGATGATTTGGCTTGAGATAGAGATCAATAGCAGGCATACCATAGCGGGTGAAGCAAAGGATATACAGGCTGATGAGAGGAAAGGGAAGACCATAGGGAATGTTGCTCAAATCTCGATACACCTGCCATGTGGGTAGATGACCTTCGTTCTCCCCCAGCTTTCCCTTAAGATAGTCAAAAACAGGGGCATTTGCTGCTGGAGCAAACTTGCGCCGATTGTCAGTCGCTGCTAAATGAAGACCCAGGGCAAAGTTGTCCAGAGCACTTGTGTCCTGTGCTGAAGCAGCGCCACGGAAGAATCCATTAAAGACCTTGCCGACATCGGTAGAAGAGAGGGTCTTTTTGAACGCTCTAGAATCCAGGGTCCGGGGGAGAGCTGTATAGGCATTGTCAAGGAGTGCATTGGCGATAAGGGCAAAACGCCGCTCGTTACTCGGCTGGGAGAATACCTCCTTAGGCTCAATGGCTAGAGCACTCCTGGTGCAGATTTTGCCCGACTGATACTGCTTGGGCTGACTACTGATAAGTGCCCTTATCACCTCTGGCTTCTTACCCCTGACCCATTCCCGAATTTGCTCGGCATCGCTGCCTCTCTCATGCCGATATATTTCCTCCATATCACAAATCGCCATATAGTCCCTAACAGCATCATGGGCAAGTTCAGAGAGCCCGTTGGGAATGCAGACCGCGATACGCTCGTCCTCAATGGCAATCCCACCCGCATCAGTATTCTCCATGAGGATAACAATCTTGAAATGATGATCCTCCTTGTATAACGGCTGGCCAAGTTCAGGACGCCAGGTATCGCTGAGAATAACCTCTCCTGAATACTCAAGCCTGCGGTTCTCTATCCTTATTGATTTCAACTGCTGCGGAAGAAGGTCAGCAAATAGCGTGGACTCCCCAAGCATCTCAGAAGGGGCTGAGTAGAGGCTCTCCCTCCACTTTTTCTGAATGTGGTGTTGCTCGGTAATGCGCTGCTTGATCTCATTAAACCTTTGTGGTGCTGAGAGACCGGTAACTTGAACTACGAAGCTAGCACCCTTTTCTTTGGTATAAGAAATCTGTGGTAGATCACGCAGTTTCGCCAGGATAAGATTTACCGTATCTTCAGGTTTGAGAATATCTTCGGTGGTGAGAGTAGCCTGTGTTAAATCCTGGAGGGACATCTGGCGAGGAGAATCCAGATACGCTAAGTGCCACAGGAAAAGGGTCTTGACAACGCGCTGGGCCACGCTTGCCTGATCTTCATCCAGGTCTAAGAGAGGCAAGGTATTCAGGGCAGTGGCATAGGCCTGATAAGCAAGGCGGTAGTCTGGCACCTCCCTGAGTCCGTGAATAAGATTATCGCTTAATAGAAGATCACCAACCGTTATCAGCCTGTCCTTGGCCAAAATATTATTCTCACTGTTTGGATCTTCATTATGAGTGGCATGAGGGTCGATAACATCATAGAGAACGTTAATTCCTATTCGCGTGGTAGCCAATCCTCTAGCGGTGATGTGGCGCAACACTTCAAAGCAGCGGGGTTGGAAGGGGAATATAGCACGAAATGCATCCTCATCCATCCCCTTCATGAACTCGAAGTTATGGAAATAATAGTCGTAATACTGGTTTATTTCAGGAGTCATCTCGGATAATACATCGCGAACTCGCCGGGAGACGATGAGGTCGTAATCTCTCTCACTTCGTCCCCCTAAAAGGGGAAAGTCAATGAAACGGTCGCCGGCATGACTGCCTCTGAGCTTGACAGGAACAGGCTTTTGAGAAGCAACGAGGGTATAGATTCTCAGCCCAAGCTCCTTTGGGAGCACAAAGGCAAGCGTTTCCAGAACCTCTTCATCATGAGCATATTCAGGTGAGCCTTCAGGATGACTGTCCTGCCAGAAGGCAAATTCGTCAATTACAAAAAGCAGCCCATTGTATCCTGCATCTGTTAGCTGGTCATAAATGTGTGAGAACCGCTCCTTCGTGCTAACGGAAATCTGAGGACTGATGGTATTTTCAATACAAAACTGCCGAATGAGCCTGGCTAATGCCTCTCGACCTGCTTCCTTAGCATATTCAGCAGCATCAACTCCCATTTGCTGCCTGACATAGGACGAAATAGACCCCTTCAACATTGCGGGAAGCTGATTAAACCAGGCGAAGATTTCCTCTGCGGAGGTAACTACAACTCTATCCTGCAAGTGACACTTGTCTAGTGTTTCCCCAATCTGCTTCTCTATAATCTGCAGCAGGCTTCGACCTCCACTTATATCCACAGGCCCTTCGCCACGCAGACTAAGGATGACAGGGAAGAGTTTGGCGTTTTGCAGGCGGTGATGATAGTTGGTGATCTCACGATCTTGAACGCTCGACCAGAGTTCCTGGCTAGTATCGCTGAGTAGAGAGGCAATAGTGGCAAGGAAGTGAGTCTTGCCATATCCCCATTCGGCTGGCACCCAGAACCCCTGACCACGACCTGTAGCTACGCTTTCCAAGATGGTAGAGAAATACCCACGAATAGAGTCGGTGAATACATAGGTACTCACGGTTTTAATGGGATTCTTACAGGCTACAGCCAGGGAAAGAGTAGTCTCGGGGCGCTCCTCCTTGACTGCTATAAGCTTATCTATAGGAGTTCGTTGTGCTTGCTTCATGGCTGTTCTCCTCAATGAGGTTTTGTCTTCCAACAAGGCTTGCTAGAGATTGAGATGTTGCCTGGGGCTCGAATTCCACATAACTGGGTAGGCTAGGCATCGAGGGGTCTTGCTCAGCAACACAAAAGATAGCCATAGCGCCATCGCTCACATAATGCTGGAAGAACATCCCAAGTCCTGTGCGATACCTGGCCAAAAGGTGACAGCCTGTGACTACGAGAATTATCGGCGGAGTAAGATTGGTGCGGAGATTTTGCAGTTCTTGAACAATGAGCTTCCTTAATTGCTCCGCTACCTCTAAGGGAGCTGAAGCGGGGGACTGTGTGGATGCTGCCAGGTCAACAATATCGAGAGATCGGGTAATTCTGGGGGGAGTTTGGCTCGTAGTTCTGTTTCTTTGCCGTGCCATAGATAAACATGCCGGCCTGGCCTCGGTTTAGTAGAGAAAGTAGCGATTAATTCCTCGAACTCCAACAGTCTCATAGATAGAGCCTCTGTCCCAGGATTTCCTTGAATGAGTATTTGGTAGTTATCTGCTCCAGCTCGTCAGCGATGACATACTTTGCCACGAGATCATTTGCTGCTGCTTCCTTGAGAGCCTTACGCACTCCATCAGCATGTCGGAAGCCCAGATACTTCCAGAAGGGATTTTCTAGTATTTCTTTTAAGCTGACCAGCGCGGGAGTCGGGGCAAAAAGGAGATGCGTAAGCAAGAAGAGAGCGGTCCTGGCAGCAGGAAGCTGGACAATTATTCTGTTGCCCTTATTACGCTGGGCAAATCCAAGTTGATCTATCGTGTTGCCGAGTCGCTGTTTGACCTTCTTATTCGATGCTCCATATTTGTACTGCACAAATTCATCAAGAATGGGCGAACGAAGAGTCGTTCCTGGCTCTGCAGGTAATACATACTCCGTGATAAACTGCGCTACAACAGGCTCGACAGAAAGAAACTGATAGCGCATAATCTCCTTTAGCAGACCCTCATCTTGATAGTAGCACCAAGCCTGCGCTGCCAGCCCATCAATGGATCGTTCCGGAAAAAACCACCTAATTACATTTCGGGCGTATCGATGTCTAGTAGACTCCGAGTTCTGTGGGAGAGATGTCTCAAGATGCCGGCAGAATTCTTCAAATGAGCGGAATCTCAAGCTGTCCTTCACAGCCTGGATACCTTCGTC
Source organism: Chloroflexota bacterium (assembly GCA_018725425.1). GTDB lineage: Bacteria > Chloroflexota > Dehalococcoidia > SZUA-161 > SpSt-899 > BS503. Next base: position 3,160 of record QLUL01000020.1, on the reverse strand, counting down.
CCACAGAAAATCTTGGATATAGAGGGGGCCTGATTTTTTCGTAGCCATTTCTTATTGTTAATGGGACACTCGGCAAATCTCTTGCTCAAGCAAGATGTTATCTCGAATTGCCACTGGCGACTTGAAGCTCCGATATTGATATTATAACAGAAATGGCAGGTTTGCGAACCTCTTGCTTCCCGAGAGCAATTCGCAAATGAAGCGAGTAAGCTCTTCCCCGCAACTGCCACCATGCTCATCCACTAGGGCAATACAGCGAGCACCGGCATCCAGGCATCCAGAGTGAGGCAACAAAACGTCAGCTTGTTCACCCCGCATTCTTACTGTATAATCTATCCAGGTGATTGATCGCAGAGGATGGCCGGATAAAGGTTTCACTAGTAACGATTGACATAGAGCATTACGCCTGGCGCTGAAGAAAGTCATCCGGTGTATCCAGGTAACCATAGAGGCAATATACTACGACTCTTACCTGGTCTATCTGAGGGGGAAACGAATAATGCATCGCTACACTTATCACTCCTTTAGCTTACTCTCTACGTAAGATAGAAATTCTCTCTCCCTTTTGAGTAATTCCTTTGCCTCTTGTTCAGTCACCAGCTCCACCTCATCGCTTTCCCCAAACATTCTGCCCGCTAAGGCTAAATCGCGCCGAGCAATCTCAACAGCTCTGTCAACCTCGTCCTGCGTTGCTCTGAATGGACGGATACTGCCTGCTTTGACGAGTTCTTCAATAGACATCAAGGTTACCTTTAAGTATCAGTTTCTCTTCCCCCTCAATTCGTTTGATAAATGGTTCGCCTCTCTCACTTCTTTCCTCGAACTCCCTTTTCGTCATCAAGGTATAATTGATTTCCCGGCCAGTTTCTCTTTCAATGTCAGACACCAGCCTGTGGATCTCTTCCTCCTCAATTTCCCCCACCACAAAAAGGTCGATGTCGCTTTTTTCTCTTTCTTGGTTTTTAGCTACCGAACCGTAAATGAAGGCAAGCTCTATCTGGTCTGAATCCTTGAGTCTGTTTCTTAAGTAGTCACCAAGCCCTATAGTGGAGTAGACAATCTTCTTCAGCTCTAAATAGAAGGGGAACTCCTTTACAACCCCAAAGTATTTCAGGTTTCCCGCCTGGTGTGATTTCAACAATCCTGCCTTTTCCAGATGACCGAGTTCCCTTCTTACCGCGTTTAGCGGTTCACCAGTAAGCCTGGTTATCTCCCTGGTATAAAATTGCCTCTCTGGATTGGTGAGAAACAGTTTGAGGAGAAGGCGCTTTGTTTTTGAGGTTATGAAGTATTCCAGCATCGCTTCCTTTGAACACAATTTATGTTCTATCGTATACTATTTGTGTTCAACCGTCAAGTCATCTCTTCCAGAGAGCTCTTAATTTCAGCTAGTTCCTCTGTGGTCAGCCCTCAGATTCGGGCGGCAAGCTCATCTATGTGTTGCTCGAGCTCCTTTACTTCCACATCACCACCTATTATGGATTAGGCATGGTCTTATCTCCGCGGTCCTGGCGAGTAGGCTTAGATAACCTTTAAACCTATAAACCTACTCCTTATCCCCCCTTTACCCGAAAAGACCCCTTTCTGGTATTTTAGCACCTAATGAAAGTTTTTCCTAATAACTGCCAAAGGTGCAGTTTGGATCACGTGTTGAGTGGACTCATCAGATCGGCGTGAACAATTCGCCAGATTGTTTACCCCGCATTCTTGCTGTATAATCTATCCATGTGATTGATCGCAGAGGATGCCCGGATAAAGGGTTCATTAGCAACGATTGACATAGAGCATTATGCCTGGCGCTGAATCTGAGGCGGAGTGCACTAACCCTTTAATGATATCCGGTGTCCCAAGCAAGCCAGCAAGGAGGAGACAGTGATGGCAACCACACTACAACCAAGGAATGATGTGGTCTATCAGCTCAAAGTGACGCTCAAGGGCAGTAAACCACCGATCTGGAGGCGACTTCAAGTGCCTGGCAACATCAGCCTTCACAAACTACACCTGATTCTGCAGGTGGCCATGGGCTGGGCCAATGCCCACTTGTACCAATTCAGGGTTGGAGGCACGGAGTTCGGCGAGCCTGATCCAGAAGGCGACTTCTATGGTCTGAAGATGAAGAACTCTCGAAAGACCGAGCTGAGTAAGGTAGCACCACGGGAGAAAACCAGGTTCATCTACGAGTACGACTTCGGCGATAGTTGGGAACACGAGATCTTGATTGAGAGAATTCTGCCAACGGAGCCAGGGATACGCTATCCCGTCTGTCTTGCGGGTAGACGTGCTTGCCCGCCCGAAGACTGCGGTGGGATCTGGGGCTATGCCGACCTCCTGGAAATCATCGGTGACCCTGGTCACGAAGAGCACGAGGAAATGATGGAATGGCTCGGCGGATGGTTCGACCCAAAGGCGTTTGATATGGATGAGGTCAACGGGATACTCAAAGTTCTTGCTGCGGAGGATGAATCAGGGAACCTGGCCAAGGTCGGAAGAAATGACACCTGTCCCTGCGGGAGTGGGGAGAAATATAAGAAATGCTGTGGGTCAGCCAGCAAACCTATCTCGCCTCCTGATCGGAGATTGATGGAGCGTAACTTACGTGCTATTCAAAAGCTGATGGCAAAGCAGGACTTCGCGTCTGTTGACGAGATCAATGCCTATCTTCAACAGTTTTCCGGAATTGGTCGTATTCCAAGATTGGTCCCGGAGACTCCTCTGGAGCAAGCCCAGGAGCTTATCTACCAGGCATTGGAAACCGCAGAGAAAAAGGAGCGAATACGTCTGGCGATGGAATCCCTCGAAATATGCTCTGATTGTGCCGATGCCTATGTACTTTTGGCGGAAGAGGCCGCAGAAATCCCTGAAGAGGCACGAAATTGGTATCAGCGAGGTGTGGAAGCAGGTCAGCGTGCTTTGGGGCCTGAGGTACTTGCCAACGAGGCGGGTCATTTCTGGGGCCTAATCGAGACGCGACCTTACATGCGGGCTCGCGAAGGGCTGGCTGATTGCCTCTACTTTCTCGGTGAATTTGAGGCTGCCATGGAACACTATAGGGATATGCTCCGACTGAATCCCAGTGATAACCAGGGCATTCGTTACAAACTGCTGAGCTGCCTGATGGAGAGAAATGACATCGATGATGCCAAGGAGTTGCTGGGGCAGT
>QLUL01000002.1 GCA_018725425.1 Chloroflexota bacterium | reverse complement strand
AAAAATTGTACTTGACAGGTTTAATGAAATGTGGTATACTGAACCTAGCTTTTGGAGAAACTAAACTGTTACTGCAGTTTAGGAAAAGTTATTACGTTGAGACATCGCGCTGCCACAATGTGGCTGTACCCTTACCGCAAAGTGCGGAATGCAAGTTATAACAAGACTTAAATAAATAACTCTTCGAGCTGTGCAGCCTAAATCCCGATTCGGGATATGGCGCACAGACGGCGGATGAAAAATCCCGAAGGTGTGGGCGGAAATGCCCACACCCCCCGTGATCGGAAAGGAGAGGATATAGAGCGCAACACCATTGAAGCGCCCTCTCCAGGGGGGCGCTTTTTTATGTTAAGTTGAAAGGGGGTGATAGCAATAGGCTGAGTAGAGACAACCCATGAAGGATACCCTAAATTTTGAAGGAGGCAAAACGATGAACAATAGAATATTGCTAATGTCAGTGGTGATGTTGCTAGCTTTGAGCCTGGTTGCCGCCGGTTGTCCACGACCAGCAGTGGAACCACCAGGGGTACTGGTGCTGTCCACCACAACAAGCCTTTATGATACCGGACTCCTGGGGTATCTGGAGCCGATATTTGAAGAGAGGTACAACATGGACCTGCGTATCATCTCCGCCGGGACGGGGATTGCCATAAGATATGCCGAGAGAGGGGATGTCGATGTGCTACTGGTGCATGACAGAGCCCGTGAGGACAAGTTCGTGGAAGACGGGTATGGCGTGAACCGGAGATGTCTCGCATACAACTTTTTCCTCATCGTGGGACCGGCAGATGACCCGGCGGGCATCCGAGGAATGAGCCCGGAAGATGCAATTACAAGGATAATGGAAGCAGGCATAAAGGACCCACAAATCCGGTTTGTTTCCAGAGGAGATGACTCAGGGACACATGCCCGAGAGATAGCGATATGGGTGAGCGCTGGCCATGACTACGAAATGGTCAGAATATCGGGACCATGGTACGTAGAGGCCGGGGCAGGAATGGGAGCAACACTGAGGATGACTAACGAGAAGTCCGCCCATACACTGATAGATATTGGAACGTTTCTAGCATTTGCAGGCGAGGTGGATATCGTTCCGCTCGTTGAGGAGGGGGCCATCTTGTTCAACCCCTATGGGGTGATTGCTGTCAATCCTGAACTGCACCCACATGTGAACTTCGAGATGGCAAACAACTTCATAAACTTCCTCATGTCGCCGGAGATCCAGCAAAAAATCGGTGAATTTGGCGTCGTGGACGGAAGATCCTTGTTTTCCCCATTAGCACGCGACTGCAAAAGGAAAGGATGCCCGACATGGGAGGAGTGCTTGCTGCCTGCAGATGGACGCTAAATGAATATGGGGCAAAGACGAAGTATGCCCTGATGGAAGCACTCAAGTCAGTGGAGGCAGATATTGAGGGATATATGTCTGAGCGGATAGCCATTGATAAGTCCGAAGATGCCCGCTATGGTGAAAAAATGGCCGGGCAAGGATTACCCATGAAGGTGAAACAGGCATTGGAGAAGTAGAGAAGAGGATGAACCTCGGCGCTACTGAAGGAGGTTGAAAATATGTCTTCTCGACAGTTCAATTTTAAGAAGTTGTGTGCGTTCGTAGGGGGGATTGTTTTTGTGCTGGCGGTTATTGGTTGGGGTGTTAACGTAGCGGAAGAGGTGCCGTATAATGTAGAAAATGATAGGAAAATAGTATTCACCGGTTTTGAGACCGATAAAGAGATACGCGTAACAGAAATACGCGAAATGGGCAGTGTTACCAGAGAGGCTACCAAGCTTGTCAGAGGAGGAAATGGACTGATTATTAGTGCAACAGGGATTTTGCTCGAGGATGTTTTAGACAACCTTTTTGGCAAATCACAGCAGGACTTCCAGGCAATACGGCTCATTGCCGGCGACGGTTATTCTATAGAAGTTCCCCGGGAAATTCTTAGAAACAGGGAGATAATACTGGCCTATGAAATAGATGGCCGGCCGCTGAAAGAAAAGCATCAGCCATTAAGGGTGATTATTCCGGGTGAGAGAGCCATGTACTGGGTATTCTATCTTATAGAAATTAATCTTATACCGGAGGCAGAAGAAACCCAGGTCAATAGAATAATCATACTGGAAACTGTCGTAGCCAGGGTTGAACAACATGATTATGAGCATGATGGAAATGTTTATAAGGCTGTAAAAACAGCAGACCTTATTGATGCTTTTGCTGCAGGTAATACGGTGGGGACTGTTTTTATAAAAGCTGCTGACGGTTTGGACAAGAACGAAACAAGAGAGATTTTCCTGGCCGGCTATCTAAAAATTACCGGTGAATACGCGCCCCGCTTTCTTGCACCGAATTTACCCCGAGGCATGCATGTAAAAAAGGTGTTGTGGCTTTCGTATGGAGAGACCAGCTTTTTTGCGGTGGAAAGAGGGCTGGAGGTGTTTGGAGTTATCGAAGCAGGGGAGAAAAGAGGGCTTGCCGTGCAAGAAATCATAAAAGCAACAGGGCTGGTTGCAAGCGAGTCATATATATTTACGGCTGCTGATGGATATAGTGTTGAGATAGCAGTTGCTGATATCGATGAGAGCATAGTATATGTGACAAGTGAGGGCGAGCTTGCTACTTACTTTGCAGAGCTGGGTAAAAGAGTCACAGGGTTGTTATCTATAGAGGCAGGTACCCGATAGCGGGTAAAAGATTATGAGGTCAAGACAGTCTCCGGCACGGGGGTTATTCACTAAATTTAAAGGAGGAACAAAGATGGTCTAAGGGAGGAATAAAGATGTCCAACGGAACGATGATAGGTCTGCTAATGTGCATCCTGAGCTGGGGGGTTATTGACTAAATTTAAAGGAGGAACAAAGATGTCCAAGGGAACGATGATGGGTCTGCTAATGTGCATCCTGCTCTTGGGGAGCATGCTGGCAGGATGCCCCGCACCGCAAGTAGATGTAGAAGACGATCCGGTTGCAGAACCTGTGTGGTCTATCGCTATCGAGGGGGTTGAAGGTGTCGAGGAGTTTACAGATATTGATGCAGCTAAATTAGCGATGATAACTGTTGATGTGGTGCAAAGGAGAAGAGATGGTACTGAAACACCACAAAGCTGGGAAGGCATTCCGTTGAGAAACGTTATGGATCACCTGGGTGTAATCGAGTTTAGCAGCATAGTGGTAATAGCCGGCGATGATTACACCATGGAATATACGCCGGATATAGTTAACGCTGACGACAGTATTCTGGGACTTTTGCTGGATGGGGAAGCGCTTGATGAGAAACGTGCACCGGCACAAACAATAATTGGCGGCAAACCAGCAAGGTATTGGGTCAGAAATGTTGTCAGAATAACAGTAAATAAATAGGTAACTACTCAGGGTCAAGGTTGCAAGGTTCACGGTTAGAGAGCGATGAAGCATGAAGTATGGAGAGCGCAAAGCAGTGGAGGTCGCATCCAGGATGCAACACACCTCGACCGTGAACCTGACAGCCTGAGTAGTTACATAAATAGTAGGGGCCTCAAAAATGATAGCAAGAAGATTTTTTGCTCGTTTTTACATGTTCGATTTAGTTCTTATTGCTCTGATGGCCGTACTTGGAATAGCAACTAAACCGGTAATTGTGCCTCTTGTGCGTATAATTACCGGCCCCTTACTCATTCCCGGAGGAGCACTGGCCGGCGGACTTTATATGATGTGGCTGGTAATGGCGGCGGGATTGGTGGGCAAACCCGGGGCGGCTACGCTGACGGCTATTGTACAGGCTATAGTGGTAATGGCTACAGGTACTTTTGGTACCCACGGTATAGCAACTTTGGTTACATATACAGTTCCTGGTATAGCGGCAGATGTTGTGTTTCTGTTTGCAAGACGTCAAAAATATAATATCGGGCATTACTTTTTAGCCGGTATGGCTGCGAATATAAGCGGTACATTTTTGACAATGCTTGTGTTTTTCAGGTTGCCGCTTATACCGCTACTTTTGGCTCTCAGCAGCGGAGCCTTATCAGGTGGGTTAGGTGGGTTGATTGCCTTTAGTATAATTAAACGATTTGAGAAGTTTAAAGCAGGGGGGCTGACGGGAGGGGGTTAGGGACTGGTCTTGAGTTGAGGGACGGGGTAATTGAGAATCGGGGGTTGAGGGTTTTGTTGAAGAGGGTGTTTATTATCGGAGTTGTTGTTGTTATATTGTTAACGCTGGTTTTTTGGGGACACTTTAAGGCGCAGAGCGAGGGTTATATCCCGTCATTAAGGATAACAGGAGATGTTGCGACCTGTTTAACAATCAGAAGCATGGCTGAAGCAGCCGACACCTGGGAAGTAAAAAGAATTGAGCATAGAGAGCAAGAGATAAAAGCCCTCAGTTTACAGGATTTAATTGCAGCTGCCGGGTTAGTAACGAAATCAAATAAAATACTCCTGGTGGGAAGAGACGGGCTGGTAGCAGAAATAGATGCTGACACCCTGGCAGAATCCTATCTGACTTTTTCTGCTGCCAACGGATGGGAAGCCATGAACCATAAGCACCCCAGAAGCGCTAATATTAAAGAAATAAAAGAAATAATAGTTGTTGCCAGAGAAAATCACTGGGATTATGGTTTTAATATTATCAAAAAAGATAAAAATGTTATGAACATTACTCCCGGACAAGCTTATTCCGGAACGGCACCTTTCCATCCCCGATTATACCGCCATTTTGAAGGCCGGTCAGCAATAAAACATGATGACCGGGTTTATGAAACAGGTATATTTACCTTAAAAAGGGTATTTGAGCTTGGCGACCTGGTAGAATTTTGCTATAGTGACAGAAATTTAATTATGGGTCAAAGAGGTGGTTACGGCTTATTAGAAAAAGGCGGTTTATTTGTGCTCAAAGGCAACCATATAAATTACATTTCTGCTGGCGGAAAACAAGAGATCGAAAAAGTTAGAGGAGTATTATTAAACGCCCCGGATGGCAGCATAATGGATCATTATCACGATGTTTTGTACTATATACAAGATCGTAATGAAAGAGTGTTGACTTTTCTCTTAGATGGCTTTGGTTGGCATCAATACGAGTATGCTATCGAAAAGGGGTATGCACCGTTTTTAGCGAGCCTGGAAAAAGCCTCTAAGGTTACAGCTCTTTACCCACCGATAACCAATGTTGGTCTTGCGGCCATGATAACTGGCAAACCCCCGGAGTATAGTGGTGTTTATTGGAGGCAGAGAGATCTAATAATCCCTTCCCTGTTTGAAGTGTTAACAGAGCAGGGGAAAGAAGCTGTTCTCATCGGTGGAAGTATAAAAGTACTCAATGGGGGAATAGAATGGGTATTAAATATTGATAAAAATGAGAGCGGTACCGTCGATGATGAAATATTTGCTTCGGCCCTACATCACTTAGAGCAAAAACCTGACTTTATAATGGTTCATTTTCACAGCATAGATGATACCGGCGAAAGCTATGGCGATTTGAGTGCGGAAACTATGTCGGCAATAAAGACAGTGGATGGTTATATGGCCGATCTGGCGGCTAGGTGGCCCGGCAGAGTCATCATTACCTCTGATCATGGTATGCATTCTACTCCGGATGGAGGGCAACATGGTTGGTTTCGCTTTGAGGATTTGCTTGTACCGTATTTGATAATCGGTCATCCTGACGACTGACCACCAACGGAAGAGGGAGATAATATCGGGTCGTCTTCATCTTCGGATTGCCCGGCACCAGTCCTGCCAGCGCTTCCTTGCGCTCAGCCAGTTCCCGCTGGGCCACAAACTCCAGCAGGGTCAGCGCTTGCAAGGCGATCAGCAACAGCAACATCAAACCTCTGATTCTCTCTGGCAGGCGCACAGACAAAGGCAAGGCTGGCAAGCTGCCGCCCTTGAAGCGATGGTGCTTTTGTTTGCTATCATTATTATGGAGGCTGAATAGTTATGCGAAAGCAGAGAATAATAGCGATTGTGGTTGTATTAGCTGCAATAGTAGGAGTAACGGCTTATCTCAACAGGGGAGACCTGGCCGAAAGACGAGAAGCAATGGAGAAAGGGATGTTTACTGTAACTTTTGGGGAGGTAAATATTGTGTATAAAATGGATGATATAAAAGAGCTGGGAGAAACGGGAATCAAAGCTACTTTAAGAGGAAGTGGAAGAACTCCGGTGGAGTATAGTTTTACCGGGGTACCGCTGCGAAATCTATTTATAGATAGAGACGACATAAATATTGATACCATCGAAAGGGGTGTAGTGAGATCTGTCGACGGGTTTGCAGTAGCATTTACTTTGGCCGAGATGATGGCAGAAGATAATATCTACATTGTTTATAAAGTAAATGGAGAACCACTCGGCACCAGGGAAGACGGAGGTACAGGGCCTTACCGGATAATAGTACGACAGGACCCGTTTGCTATGCGTTGGGCCAGATATGCAGTAGAACTTGAGTTGAAGTGACATAATGTTTGCTATTGAGGTTAGAGACCTTTGTTATAAATACAGCAGCCAAGAAAGAAGCATATTAGACAAGGTAAATCTCGCGGTAAAAAAGGGGGAAGTAGTTGCTATTGTAGGCTTAAGCGGCAGCGGCAAAAGCACATTATGTTATTGTATGAACGGTTTGATTCCACATGTCTATAAGGGAGAACTCCAGGGCGATGTCTTTATATTTGAAAATATGGTAAAAAATATGAAGATAGCTGATATTGCCACCAGGGTGGGCACAGTTTTCCAGGATCCTGATACGCAGTTGTTTTCTCCTACTGTGGAGGATGAAGTAGCCTTTGGACCGGAAAATCTCTGCCTGGACAGGGAAGAAATCGGACACAGAATAACAGATGCACTAGAACAGGTAGGAATGACAAAACACAGGTTGGCCAGCCCTAACCATCTCTCAGGAGGGCAAAAACAGCTCATTGCTATTGCTTCTGTACTGAGTTTAAAGCCGGATGTTTTGATTTTTGATGAGATAATGTCTCAAATCGACCAGATAGGAAAGAAACGCATAAAAGAAGTTGTAAAAAACTTAAAGAAAAGCGGCAAAACGATAGTAATGATAGAGCACAACTTGAACAATCTTGATGCTGCAGATAGGATTATGGCTATCCAGGAGGGCAAACTGGCAAACTTCACAGGAGAACTTTCCGGAAGTGGGGCGGTTATTTGAGCTGCTATATAGAGTTAAATAATGTTAGCTTCAGTTACCCCAGGAGTTATCCCAGAGGCAAAGTGGCCATAAACAATGTAACACTGCATTTGCGTCAAAATGAATTTACGGCTCTGACAGGACCTAACGGCGGTGGCAAAACTACTCTTGCCAAACTGGCAGCAGGGATACTTAAGCCCTCTTCCGGAAAGGTTCTTATTTGCGGTAAGGATAGCGCGAAGATGACCCTGGGAGAAATCGGCAAAAAAATCGGCTACTTGTTTCAAAATCCGCAACAGCAGTTATTTGCTCTTACGGTAGCCGAAGATATAGCATTTTCACTGGAGTTGAACGGGCATGATAAGGGAGAAATAGCCAGGAAAGTTAAAAATATGCTGGAATTATTTCAATTAACCCATCTACAAGATTCATCGCCTTTTAATTTGAGTCATGGAGAGAAAGGAAGGCTTGCGCTAGCCGGAATTTTTATAAACCATCTCGACTATTTCATACTGGATGAGCCTACCACCGGGCTTGATGTAGAAAGAAAAAATATATTATCCGATATAGTCAAAAGATTTAGCGGTCATGGAATTGGGATGCTGGTAATAAGTCATGATGAAGGCTTTGTTGCTCAACATGCCAAGCGTACAATTGAGATGGTAGAAGGGGAGATTGTTTATGACAGCAGCAAAGACCTTAGACCCTAGAACAAAGCTGATAATGGTACTCTGTTTGTCATCCCTGGCAGTATTTATACAAGATATTTATGTTCTCGGGGGGGTGTTATTGGCATCTTTCGTCATATCTGTCATTCTTAAAGGCGATTTGTTCCCGGCATTCAAGCAAGTGAAGCGTTTATTATTGCTGATCGTCATTATAGCTGTCATACAAAGCTTGTTTGCTCCTGCCGGCAAAACTATTATTACCATAGGAACATTTCCCTTGTTAACTACAGGTGGATTAATAAGAGGGGCTGAGTTTATACTTCGCATGGCCGTAATTGTGGTTTCAGCAACTATAGTTGCGACTTCCAGTTCCAGAGAAACAGTACAAGGATTAGTGCAGTGGAAAATCCCCTATGAAATAGCCTTCATGGTATCAGTTGGGATCAGGTTTTTACCTATGTTAACGGAAGAGATAAGGAATGTTATGCTGGCTATTCAGCTGCGAGGTGTGGAATTAGATAAGATCCCTTTTAGGAAAAAGTTAAAAATATATTCCTATATTTTGACTCCTATTGTTGTCGGAACAGTCATAAGAGCCCAAAAACTGGCTACAGCAATGGAAACCAGAGCCTTTAGAGCTTATCCGCGGAGAACAAGTTATATGACCTTGAAAATGGCTTTGCCGGATTATGCGATTATCAGTTTTAGCATACTGGTATCCGCTTCAGTTGTGGTAGTATATTATATGTGAAGAGTGAAGGGTTAGGAGACGAAAAAGGTGAAAATTTTTTCCGTATTTGGTATTACCCAATCGGGGAAGACAACTACTATTGAAAATATTATAAGTGAATTGAAACGCAGAAGGTATTCTGTCGGTTCAGTAAAAGAGATTCATTTTGAAGGATTTGCCATTGACTCGGAGGGGAGCAATACACACAGACACAAGATGGCCGGATCAGAGCTGGTAACAGCCAGGGGTTACTATGAGACAGATATTCTATTTCCCAGGCAGCTATCAATCGAAAAAATATTAAACTTTTATGATCAGGATTATGTTGTTTTGGAAGGAGTAACTGATTATAATCTGCCGAAAATAATAACGGCACATAACACAGAAGAAATTGCAGAAAGATCGGATGAAAGCGTGTTTGCCATATCAGGCAAAATTTCTAATCAGTTAGAGGAATATAAAGGGATTCCCATTATAAATGCTATGGATAATATTACCGCTCTGGTTGATTTGATAGAAGAAAAAGTTTATGAAAAACTTCCCGACTTTCCTCCCGAATGTTGTAATATATGTGGATATAACTGCCGGCAACTGGGAGTCAGGATATTAAAAGGAGAGGCAAAAAGAGAGGATTGCCTGATTTCAGATAAAAGTATAAAATTAGTGATAGACGGTACAGAGATAGATATGGTACCGTTTGTACAAAACATACTGCACAATGCCGTTGAAGGGGTTGTAAAAGAACTGAAAGGCTATCGTAAAGGAGCAAAAGTGACCATCAAAATAGGGGAATAATAAATGATAGTTGATCAGGAATTTATAGAAGCCCGCGCTATAAAGACATATATTGTTGAAGAGAAATTTACAAGCAGGAAAAATAATGTATATAAAATTAGTTCTGTGCAACATAATGGAAACAAAACAAGGTTTGTAGTAAAAATATATAAAGGTTCGCCAAATAATATGCAGAAAGAATTAAGCTTGCTACAAAAACTAAACGAAAAAGGATTGACTGTACCGGTGGTTTACTACGCCGGCACAAATAATTTTATCATGGAATATCTGGCTGGTCCCCATCTTCTTACTGTAATCTGTCGGCAAGAAGAGATCGCAACAAATAAAAACGCCTATATTTATCGCTCCAATTACCAACTGATAAGATCTCTTTTTTGCTGGTTGAATAATTTTTATGCACTGGCAAAAGAGATTATCGGCGAAAATATTATATTGGAAGATATAAATCTAAGAAACTTCATATTGAAAAATGACAAGATATATGGGTTTGATCTGGAGGATTATAGCACAGGAGAGAAAGAGCGAGATGCTGGTAGATTTGGCGCTTTTCTTCTTACATATGTACCGTCGTTTACAGTCTGGAAGACGGATTTTGTCAAAGAAATGTTCCAGGTGCTAAAAGAGTTTAACTATAATGAGCTATTGGTAAGGCAAGAAATGGAAAAAGAATTCACAGCCATAAACAAGAGAAGAGGCTTGGAAGTTTCACTAAAAACGCGGCATGCTTTTTTAGGTAATGGGTAATGGGTAATGGGTAATGGGTGTACGGCGTAACCCCTATCACCTATAACCTATCGCCTATTACCCGCCTCTTGGGAGGAGTGCTTGCTGCCTGCAGATGGACGCTAAATGAATGAGATAACGACTGGATTCCTGAAAGCGATCGAGCTCATAGTCACGCTCGACCCCGAGGTCATGGAGATAGCAGGGAGAAGTCTGGCTATCTCCTTGACCGCTACCCTTCTTGCCTCCGTGGTATGCATACCTCTAGGAGGTCTGGTCCACTTCCACGATTTCACCGGCAAGCGCATCTTGATCAATATCATCCAGACGCTCTACAGCCTGCCAACTGTTAGTGTTGGGCTTTTTGTCTTTTTGCTATTATCGAGGGCAGGGCCACTGGGCGTCTTCGGTTTGCTTTTCACCCCAACCGGCATGGTAATAGGGCAGATGATACTGATTTCGCCGCTCATGATTGGTTTTACCATTTCAGCCCTCAGCGCCATTGGCCCGCAGATAAAGGACACCGCCATATCGCTTGGGGCAAGCAACTTCCAGGCAATTCTCACCATCATCAAAGAGGCGAGGTTTGCCATCCTGGCCGCGGTGGTGCTGGGCTTTGGGAGGGCGATATCCGAGGTCGGCATTGCTATAATGATCGGTGGGAATATCAGGGGATTCACCAGAGTATTCACCTCTGCCATGGCCCTCGAAACGGCGAGGGGAGACATCGAGCTCTCAATGGCGCTGGGAATCATCCTCATATCGCTGGCGCTGGTGGTCAATTTGCTCCTGAATCGAATACAACAGAGGTAAGAAGGGGGTAATAGGCGATAGGTTATAGGTGATAGGGGTTACGCCGTACACCCATTACCTATAACCCATTATCTATGACCTAAATTATGTATTTGATCGAGGTCTGCGAACTACATAAGAGATATGGCAAGGCGGAGGTCTTGAAAAACGTCAGTCTAAGAATTGAGAAAGGCGAGACCCTGGCGATAATAGGACCGACGGGCTCCGGAAAGACCACGCTCTTGCGATTGCTGAATCTACTCGACACCTCCACCAGTGGCAAAGTGCTATTTGACGGCCTGGATGCCACAAGGGCGAGCGAGAGGATCAAGCTGAATACTCGCCGGCGAATGGCAATGGTATCTCAAAAGCCGGTGGTATTTAACGCCAATGTCTATAGCAACGTAGCATATGGTTTGAGAGTGAGGCGAAAGGGCGACATTCATGAAAAGGTCACCAGCACCCTGGAGATGGTTGGCCTTTCCGGGTACGAGAATAGAAACGCACCCATCCTGTCGGGAGGGGAGATGCAGAGAGTGGCCCTGGCGCGAGCGATGGTAATCGAGCCCGAGGTGCTGTTACTGGATGAGCCGACGGCAAATCTCGACCCCAGAAGCGTGGACATAATCGAAGGTCTGATAATGCGCCTTAGTCGCCACGTCACCATAGTAATGGCAACGCATGATATGGCTCAGGGACAGCGACTGGCACACCGGATAGGCGTACTGATGAACGGTGAAATCATGCAGCTAGGGAAACCATGGGAGGTTTTCGCTAGGCCGGAGAATATGCAGGTGGCCGAATTCGTCGGGATGGAGAACATCATAAAGGGCACCGTCAGATGGAATGAGAGCGGGGTCGTTGGCGTAGACGTTAACGGAAAGATCATTCAGGCAGTCAGCAGTCGACAGTCAGCAGTTGACAGTCGAGGAGGAGGGCTAGCGACTGGCGACTATCAACTATCTGCCGGTGAGGAGGTATACGTGTGCATCAGGCCGGAGGATATCACTCTAGCCCTCTCCAGGACCTCAAGCAGCGCCCGGAATTCGTATGCCGGGGAAATAAAGGCAGCCTTTTTGTCGGGGCCGCTTGCCCGTGTTGAACTGGGCTGCGGGTTTCCCCTGGTAGCGCTGATCACCAGGATATCGGCCCAGGAGATGGGACTAGAGGTCGGTAAACGTGTCTATGCCTCGTTCAAGGCCACGGCTGCCCATATCATCATTCGTAGGTAAGAGGTAATAGGTGATAGGGGTACGGCGTAACCCCCATTACCTATAACCCATAACCTATAACCATCAAAGGGTAGCACTTGTATTTTGTAATTGTTTTGTAGTATACTATCTTCCACACACTTCTGGAGGGGGCAATCGATGCAGATATCTTGTCTTCAAGAAAATCTAAGCCGCGGGTTGGGGGTAGTAGGAAGAATAACAACTAGCAGGACCACCTTGCCTATTACCACCCACGTTCTTATTAGCTCGGACCAGTCACGTCTTAAACTGGCAGCCACCAATCTGGAGATCGCCATTAGCTGCTGGATCGGGGCTCAGATCGAACAGGAGGGGGCTATCGCAGTGCCCGCAGGGCTGCTGACCGATTTTGTGAACTCCCTGCCGGGCGAGAGAATCGATATAAGTGTCGCCTCCGGCACTATGGAGCTAAAGTGCGCCAGATCTGAGGCTCGTATCAGTGGGCAGAAGGCCGATGAGTTCCCCCCGATTCCTGAGATCGGTGAGGGAATAACCACAAGAGTAGATGCCCGTCCGCTGCGAACTGCCATAACGCAGGTTGTTTTCGCTGCGGCGACGGATGATTCTAGACCGGTGCTCACCGGTGGTTATGCGCAATTCTCCGGCGACAAGCTCACCCTGGCGGCCGCCGATGGGTTCCGATTGGCAGTGCATAATCTGACTTTGGCTGCCCCGGTTGCTGAGGAAGTGAGCATCATCATCCCGGCGAGGTCCCTGAGAGAGCTGGACCGGCTGCTCAAGGATCAGGAGGATCCTGTTGAGTTAACAATCGATCCCCAAAGGAAACAGATACTCTTCCGTCTCAAGAATGTGGAGATAGTTTCTCAGTTGATTCAAGGCACCTTCCCCAATTATAACCAGTTGATCCCCCAGAGCTACACCACCAGGGCCGTGGTCAATGTCGAGGAATTCCTTCGGGCGACCAGGAGTGCCTCGATCTTTGCCCGGGATGGCAGCGGCATTGTGCGGCTCTTCATGACGCGTTCGGCGGTGGAGCCATCGAGGATCACCATCTCAGCTCGGGCGGAGGAGGTGGGGGACAACCTGGGGGAAATCGAGGCCGTGATAGAGGGCGATGAGGCCAAGATCGCCTTTAACAGCAAGTATCTGATGGACGTGTTTAGCGTTATGGAGGATGAACAGGTGGTGCTGGAGATCACCAATCCCTCAAGCCCGGGGGTCTTTCGCCCCATGGGGGACGGCGACTGGATTCAGGTTATCATGCCGATGTTCGTACAATGGTAAGTCGAGTTTTGGGTTTGTGAGCATTGAGGCCTCCCCCCTCTCCCCTCCTCGAAACTCAATACTCGATACTCTAAACTCAGATGGAGGCAATGGTGAGCAAGCGAAATGATATCATCACCGCGGCGAGGAAGGATGGAAGAACATCCCTGACCGAAGTCGAATCCAAAGAGATTATCAGTGAAGCGGGAATAGAGGTTGTGGAATCCCGATTAGCCAGGACAAAGAAAGAGGCTATTTCAATAGCCAGGGAGATGGGTTTCCCGGTAGTGCTAAAGATAGTCTCTCCGGACATCATCCATAAGAGCGACAGTGGAGGTGTCAAGCTGGGCCTCAGCAATGTCGCCGCAGTGGGGAGAGCCTACAGCGAGATTATGGCCTCCATAAAGCAGAAAGCCCCCAAGTCAAAGGTATTCGGTGTCTCGGTCCAGAGGATGTCGCCTGCCGGGGTAGAGGTGATAATGGGAATGGCCAAAGATGCCCAGTTTGGCCCGGTGCTCATGTTTGGACTTGGTGGGGTCTTCGTTGAGGTGCTCAAGGATGTCTCTTTCCGCATCGTTCCCATCGTACGGAGGGATGCCAGGCAAATGATCCAGGAGATAAAAGGCTATCCGGTGCTCCAGGGGTATCGAGGACAAGAGCCCGCCGATATCACCGCCCTGGAGGATACGCTGCTGAAGCTTTCCAGTTTTATCGAAGGCGCACCTGAGATCAAGGAGCTGGACCTCAATCCGATATTTGCTTATGCCGATGGAGCGATAGCAGCGGATGCCCGGGTGATACTTGAGCACCAGGATCATCAGGGGGATTCTCCCCCTGAAACCCCCCTAAAGCGGTTGACTCCGCATGGTTTGCGGTGAACGACAACGAATAGAGAAAGGATACGGAGAATCGAATGGTTAGATTACGACTTCAGCGGACAGGCAGACGAAATAGGCCAAGCTACCGGATTGTAGCGGCCGACTCCCGAGCCCCTCGGGACGGTGCCTTTATTGAGATCCTCGGACATTACGATCCCCTGATCGACCCGGCAACGGTGGTCATAGACCATGACAAAGCGCTGAAGTGGCTCAGGGTAGGCGCCAAACCAACAGAAACGGTCACAAGCCTGCTCCGCAAGCAGGGTATTTGGGATAAATTTGAGTCGGAGGAGAAACAATGAAGGAACTCGTTGAGTATATTGCCAGAGCCATAGTGGATAATCCCAATGAAGTAAAGGTCACTGAAGAACCTGGTGAGGATGGAGTCATCCTTAAGCTTGAGGTTGCCCTGGAGGACAAAGGGAGGGTGATTGGCAAACAGGGGCAGACTGCCAGGGCAATTCGAACACTTCTAAGGATTGTAGCGGTAAAGCGAAATGTTCGCGCCGCGTTAGAGATAGTCTGAATATAAGTCGGCAGTTGACAGTCAGCAGTCAGCCCTAGTGGTCGCGTTTTAAGTTTTACGTGCTTCTAAGGTGCTTAAGGCTAACCACTGATGGCTGACCGCTGATGGCTGACCGCTTACTTGATCTCGGCAGTGGCCCCGGCCGCTTCCAACTTCCCCTTCAGAGCCATAGCCTCATCCTTAGTGACCCCCTCTTTCACCGCTTTGGGGGCGCTTTCCACTAATTCCTTGGATTCCTTCAGGGTTAGTGAAGTTAGCTCGCGAACCGTCTTTATTACGTTGATCTTGCTCTCACCAAAGCTGGTGAGAATGACGGTGAACTCGGTCTGTTCCTTGGCTGGAGCTGCCTTTTCGACAGCAGCAGGGGATGGGGCTACTGCAAAAGGAGCAGCAGCGCTGACTCCGAATTCCTCCTCCAGCGCCTTTACCAGATCAACCAGCTCAATGACGGTCATCTGCTTGATGGCACCAATCAACTCATCCTTGTTAAGGAGGGTTTTCTTTGCGGCAGGAGCGCTCGATTTCCTCTTAGCCTTCTCCTCCCCGGCAGGTTCGATTGTGGCAGCTTCTGTGTCGATGTTCTGATCTTCGGACATTCTATCCTCCTTCAAACTGTCTTATTCTAGCTTGTAATACTCCCATAAGGCTCTGCAGATTGCCATTCAAGGTGATCAGCAATCTGTTTACCGGCGATTGTACAAGTCCCACAAATCTGGCGATCAACTCATCTTTGGGAGGAAGCTTAGCCAGGGCAACGATATCTTCAGCCGTCAGCAGTTTCCCAGCAAGCATCCCTCCCTTTATGATCAGGGTCGTCTCTGCAGAACGCTGATAATCGAGCAATGACTTGGCTGGCTGGATAACATCATCATATCCAAAGGCCAGAGCCGTTGGCCCGGTGAGCAACCTGGAGAGGTCCGGCTTTCCAGCGGCGGTTGCCGCAAAGCCTGCCAGGGTGTTCTTTACCACGCGGTATTCGACCCCCTGTTGGCGCAGCTTATTTCTTAGCCCCGATATCTTAGCCACCGTGAGTCCTCTATGATCGGTGGCAATCACGATCTCGGCCTGAACAAGCTTTTCTCTTATTAGATCAACCAGTTCTGCTTTTTTCTCTTTCCTTACCATCTTCCCTTCCTCTCATGCAGGCGTTCCAGGCTCAAAAAAGAGTCCCTGCGCTCCAGCACAAGGACTCCTCAGTCTAACCCTCAAGTATAAACCGGGAACACCTCGGCAGGCACACATTTAAGCCTTTTCGAATCTATCCTGGTCAGGTTGTCAGGTTCACGGTTGGGGTAACCCTTGAACCCTGAACCTTGAGCCCGTTAGGATAAGTTCTTGGCACCCACTGTCTCTGGTGTAGATTTCTTACGCTACTTGGCTATTTCCCTCTGTTCCCCCTATCTACCGAGTTTTGAGTTTAGGATGGCAAGCCCTATTCAACCCGCACTCAAGCTAAGCGTGGTTTTGAGGTCCAGTCGGATGCCAGGCCCCATCGATGTTGCCAGTGAGATGCTTCGGATGAACTCTCCTTTGGACCCACTGGGTTTTGCGCTAAGGATGGCCTCAACCACCGAGGACAGGTTTTGAAGAAGCTTGTCTGCGGGAAAGCTTACCTTGCCGATAGGAAGATGTATCAGAGCGGTTTTGTCCAGCTTGAACTCCACCCGGCCCTGGCGCACCTCACTGATAACCCTTGGGAGATCATCAGGATTGGCAATCGTTCCCGATTTTGGATTGGGCATGAGTCCGCGCCGCCCCAGGATCTTCCCCAGTTTGCCTATTTTGGGCATTATATCTGGTGTTGCGATAGCTACATCAAACCCCAGCCAGCCACCTTCAATCTGCTTGATCAGCTCATCAGCGCCAACGTAATCCGCCCCCGCCCCCCTGGCAATCCTTTCTCCCTCCCCCTGGGTGAAAACCAGAACCATCACCTGTTTGCCCAGCCCATTAGGGAGGGTCGCCACCCCACGGACCTGCTGATCGGCGTGGCGAGGATCAACCCCCAATCGGAAATGAAGCTCAACGGTCTCATCGAACTTGGTGAAGGAAGCTTTCTTGGCCAGCTCAACAGCCTCCTGAGGGCTATACAGTCTATCCTGATCCACAAGCTTGGCTGCTTCCTGATATTTCTTACCATGCTTTGTCATTATTGTCTCTACCCCGTATCACGTACTTCGACGTCCCTGACCCCGACGGCGCAACTCTGGGTCAGAGAGGACCCAGAGTACTTGGATTATCCGATACTTCGATGCCCATGCTTCTCGCGGTACCTTCGATTATCCGCATCGCACCATCCAGATCAATGGCATTGAGGTCCTTCATCTTTATCTCGGCGATCTCCCTGATTCTATCTCTGGTTATCCTTCCGACCGGCTTTAGCCTGGCGCTTTCGCTTCCCTTCCCCACCCCTATGGCCTTTTTCAACAGGTCGGTCACCGGTGGGGTCTTGGTGATAAAGGTAAAGGACTGGTCCTCGTAGATGGTGATCTCGGCGGGAATAATCGATCCCGCTTGTGAGGCAGTGCGCTCATTGTAGTCCTTGCAGAAGGCCATGATATTGAGCCCGTGCTGCCCCAGGGCGGGGCCTACGGGTGGAGCAGGAGTGGCCCCACCTGCCGGGAGTTGAATTTTCAGGATTGTCTTGACTTTCTTTGCCATGATTCTAAATAGTTTGCACCTGGGATAGATCCAGCTCGATAGGAGTCTCGCGTCCGAAGAAAGAAACCATAAGCCTTACCTTACCCTTCTCCAGGTTGATCTCATCAACGGTACCGATGAACTCGGCAAAGGGTCCATCCACTATGCGAACGTTCTCCCCCTTAGAGAAACCGATCCTGATCTTGGGAACAGCGGTCTTCATCCGGTTCAGTATCTTTTCAACCTCTTCTTCCTCCAGTGGCACGGGCCGGTTTCCCGCTGCCACAAAGCCGGTAACCCCCGGCGTATTGCGCACCACATACCAGCTTTCCTCATCCATCTTCATCTGAACCAGCATATAGCCGGGAAGTATCTTCCGGGCCACAGTGCGCCTTTGTCCCCCTTTGATCTCGACCTCATCTTCCGTAGGCACTACAACCCGGGAAATCTTATCCTGAACATCCATAGACTCAACCCGATGCTCCAGATTGGTCTTGGTGCGCTGCTCATACCCTGAGTAGGTGTGAACCACATACCAGCTCTTGCCGTTATCTTCCATTGAGCTTCACCTTATTATTAGGATTTCCACTAATTCGGCAAATGCAAGGTCAATCACCCCAAGCATCATCGCTATTACGACGGTCACAATCAGCACAATCACCGTAAGGCGGATGGTCTCCTGCCTTGAGGGCCAGACAACCTTCCTCAGCTCGGCAACGATGCTCCTTACAAACCTGAATCCAGGCTTCTCTCTCTTTGCCTCAACCCGTCGCTTCAATGTCCCCTCTATTTGACCTCGCGATGCTGAGTATGCGTACGGCAGCGGGGGCAGTACTTATTTAGCTCCAACCGCCCCGGATCGTTCCTCTTGTTCTTGGATGTAGTGTACGTTCTCTCCTTACACTGAGTGCAAGCAAGATGTGTCGTGATGCGAGCCTCTCCCTTCTTCTTTGCCATTTCACCCGTACTTGGATTATAAGATTCTTAGTCCGGGACGTTGGTGATCACACCAGCGCCCACCGTCCGGCCGCCTTCCCTGATAGCGAATCGCT
>QLUL01000199.1 GCA_018725425.1 Chloroflexota bacterium | reverse complement strand
AAACCCCCTTGTTTCTGTAAAGTCTCGGGGATATTCTGCTGCTCGAAGGTAACTATCGTGTAGAAGAAGGTAAAGCCAACGACAAGGAGGAAAAGAAATCCATAGTAAGCCCACCAATAGTCTCCTGCGGGGTTGAAGGCATCTTGAATCCAATTAGCAAGGTTGGGATCTTGCCCCACGGGATTAGCAAAGTAGCTGGCTATCGTTGGGGGAAACATTATTATGGCGAAAGCAAAGATGATGGGGATCATGCCGGTGGAGTTTACCTTAAGGGGAATGTGCGTCCCCCCGCTCTGACGATAAACCCTTCCGCCACGGAAGGTGCTTCGTGAATACTGAACCGGAACGCGCCGGCTGGCCTCAGTCACAAACACTATCAACAGGGCAATGACAACCATCAATATAATCAGGCTCAGCAGGCCGCCGATCCGAGCAACCTCGTGTGTGAGCATCATTTGCTCGGGCATCCCGGCCACGATCCCGCCGAAAATGATTATCGAGATGCCATTACCGATGCCGCTCTCGGTGATGCGTTCCCCGAGCCATACGAGCAGCATCGTGCCCGCCGTGAGAGAAAGCACCATTGATATCGTGGGGAGTTGGAAGCCGACGTCTCTGATGGCAGGCTCTATCCCCGCCACCAGGGGCCGACTGAAGAGGACCAATTGCCCATACCCCGAAAGCATAGCCAGGGGGACAGTCAGCCAGAGAGTATACTGCTTCAGTTTGTTTTTCCCGCCCTCTCCTTCTTTAGACAGCGCCTGAAGTTGGGGAATCACCGGCACCAGAAGCTGCATTATGATCGAGGCGGTTATGTAGGGGAAAATCCCCACGGCGACTATGCTGAAGTTCCGTAATGCCCCCCCTGTGAAGAGGTCGAGCATACCTAAGAGTGGCATATCCCCCGCATCGAAAAGCTTACGGAGTGCCACTGCATCCACCCCCGGCAGCGGAATATGGGCCATAAAGCGAAAAATCACCAGAATGCCGAAGGTGAAAAGTAGCTTCCGCCTCAATTCGGGGTGACGGAGGGAGTCCATCACGGCCTGCAGTAATTTGGGCATCCCGCCCCCTCCTCCTGAACGTTGCATCAGGTGATCACCTCCACTCTTCCCCCAGCACCCTCTATCTTATTCTTAGCCGCCTGTGAGAACTTGTTGGCCTTGACCACTAACTGGTGAGTGAGCTCACCCTGCCCCAGAATCTTGATTGGGTCACTGAGCCCTTTGAGGATCCCGGCGGATACCAGCTCCTGTGGGGTTACCTCCGCACCCTCAGGAAAGACATTTAATCGCTCTACATTAACGATGGCATATTCCGTACGGAAGATATTGGTAAAACCTCTCTTGTAGGGCAATCGCTTAGCCAGGGGATTCTGTCCCCCTTCAAAGAGTGGGCGAACCCCGCCCCCAGATCGAGACTTCTGTCCCTTGATGCCACGGCAGGAATAGGTGCCGTGGCCGCTGCCGGGGCCACGGCCCACCCTCTTCCGTTTATGTTTGGACCCTGCCGCGGGACGCAACTCGTTCTGTTTCAAGCCTCACCTTCCCGTCCGATTTCTTCCACCTCGACCAGATGCCGGATCTTCCTGATCATGCCGCGAATTTGTGCCGAATCATTATGCTCAACTACGTCGTTCAACAAGCGAAATCCTAGGGCCTTGACCACCCTCCTTTGATTGCTGGGATAACCGATAGCGCTCCTCTTCCAGGTAATGCGCAGTTTAGATATCTCCATTCTTCTCTTGCCCCATTCCCATGTCATTGCGAGGAGCCGAAGGCGACGAAGCAATCTCCTCCCTGCCACCGAGATTGCTTCGCTTCGCTCGCAATGACAGAAAGAAATTCATCGTTACCACCTCATCTGACAATGTCAAGTGGATTCTGGAGTTCCCCTCCCTCCTTGACTCTCGACTCTGGAGTCTGGACTCTTGACTCTCGTTTCGGATCCTTTAGCTCGCTCAGCGCGCGTATAGTCGCCTGAACTACATTGATAGGATTAGTGCTGCCCAGCGATTTACTCAGGATATCCTTTATCCCGGCGGACTCAATCACGGATCGGACTGCCTTGCCGGCAATCACTCCGGTTCCAGGGGCTGCTGGTTTGAGCAAGACCTTAGCAGCGCCAAACTTGGCAGTTATCTCGTGAGTAATAGTGCTCCCATTCATCGGCACCCGAATAAGGTTCTTCTTGGCTGCGGCTGTCCCCTTTCCGATGGCCACCGGAATTTCTTTGCCCTTGCCAAGGCCGGAGCCTACATGACCCTGATTATCGCCAACCACTACCAGGGCACTGAAGGAAAGTTTTCGCCCTCCGCCCACCGTCTTGGCCACTCGTCTGACATGAACCAACGTCTCAGTCAGGCTTAGTCCCTCTGGATCAATTCTTTCATTCATCTTTGTTTCAATCCGCTAGGGGTTAAGTGTTATGGGTTATCCCCTATCCCTTATCCCTAGAATTTTAGTCCCGTTTCTCTAACTGCCTCTGCCAGTACTTTAACCCGGCCGTGATACTTGTATCCCCCACGGTCGAAGGCAACCTGCTCAATTCCCTTATCCTGGGCTCGCCGGCCCAATAATGCGCCCACGAGTCTAGCATCCTCGGTCTTGGTCTTAGATTGAGTATGTGCCCTCAACTCGGGATCAATCGAGGAAGCTGACGTCAGTGTCTGCCCCGATGTATCATCCAGAAGCTGGG
>QLUL01000198.1 GCA_018725425.1 Chloroflexota bacterium | reverse complement strand
TTGGTGAATGGTGATTGGTGAATGGGCACTAATTACTAATCACTAATCACTCTCCTACTTCTAACGCCGCTTGAAGATTTTCCCGATAGATAGCAGCCTGTTCTTGACAGTACCGGCTACCCCTGGCCTGAGTTCCTCAATGGTCCATTTGTCTTCGCCTTTCCCTTGTTTTACTCCCCAGAGGAGCAGTCCTACACTGGTAGCAGTGGCGGGGTCATGCAGGCTGTCAGTAATGCCAGTTATACCACAAGGCATTCCCAGGCGAACATGAGGTGTACCGAATACATCCTGCGCCAGAATATCAATGCCCGGGATATTAGCGGTACCTCCGGTGAGAACCAGGCCGGCTGGCACCAGTTCCTCACGCTTACCCTGTGGTATTTCTAGCAAGATGAGTCGCAGTATCTCCTCTACTCTTAACCGAACAACATCATTGAGGTCACGAGTGGAAGTAGTGTGCCGGTTTTGTGTCTCCAGTTCACGATTCTCCAAATCCGCACCACCGTCGCCAAATCTAAGATTGGCATATTTTGTTTTCATTCCCTCCGCCAGTTCGTTGGCTAAACCAAGCCCAATGGCGATATCTCGAGTCACCTGGTAGCCCCCTACCGGTAAGACGGCAGAATGAAATATGCACCCGCCCTTGAAAATCGCTATATCAGTTGTGCCTCCGCCAATATCAGCCAGAATGACGCCGGAATTCCTCTCATCCTCGCTCAACACCGCCTCTCCAGTGGCAAGAGGACTAAACACGAGGTCTTCGATCTCAATCCCTGCCCCTCGAACGCTTTTGATTACGTTCTGGACGGATGCTGCCGCGGCAACAACAACGTGTGTCTCTACATCCAGCCTGAAGCCATGCATTCCGATGGGCTCTTTGACCTTGACATGTTCATCAAGCAGGTAGTGACGTGGGATGACATGGAGGAGCCTTCTATCATTTGGTATGGTTATGCTGCGAGCCGATTCAAGTACCCTTTCAAGCTCGTCCGAAGTCACCCGTTTATCACTGCGCGTTGTAGCCACCACACCACGACTGTTCATTGAGCTTATGTGGCTGCCCGTCACACTGACGTAGGCTGAGTTCATCTTCAGCCCACAGATGCGCTCCGTCTTCATCACTGATTCTTGAATTGCCTGTGTGGCTTCCTCAATGTTGGCCACCAGACCTTTATGTATTCCTCGGGACGGAACAATGCTTGTCCCCACAACCTCAATAGCACCATTGTTAACGTTTGCCATTATGCTGCAAATCTTGCTGCTGCCAGCATCAATGGCCGCAATAGTTTTTGCCATGAAATTTCTCCTTTCCTTTAATTTATTTGGTTGAGCAAAAGAAAAAGTTTACTTCCATTCTCACCCCCTCTCCTCACCAGTAGGAAACCCTACTGATGAAAAATCGAGACGAGCCCTACGGAAACTTAACCCCGGGTCTGCGGCTTGGGAAGGAAAGCGCTTTTTGGGAATGCCACTTTTGCTGTTGGTGCTGGCCTTATTGGCGTTTCCTCTCGTCTCACGGGAACACGCTGCGGCTGGCGCATGAAAGTAGGAATGTCAAGCTCCTTTTCGGTCTTTAATCCCTTAAGAAGTCGAGTGAGTTCCTTTTCCCGGGCAGCACCTGATACGGCACCTCCGCCAGCGAATCCAGTGGCGATTAGCGTTAGCTGGACCTCGTTATCCATGACGGGGTCAAGGCGGACGCCAAAGATGATATTCGCTTCCGGGTCAACAGCCTTCCCAATGACCGCAGCCGCTTCATTAACCTCAAAAAGGGTAAGGGATTCACCGCCAAGAATGTTAAACAGCACCCCCCTTGCCCCTGCAAGGGAAACGTCCAGCAGTGGACTGGTTAAGGCCACCTTGGCTGCCTCGACAGCTCGGTTCTGGTCACTACTCCGGCCGATGGACATCCACGCCGGGCCAGCATCTTGCATCACTGCCCGAACGTCCGCAAAGTCAAGATTAACCAGACCAGGGACAGTAACAACTTCAGCGATTGCCTGTACCCCATGGAAAAGGACATCATCAGCCAGCCTAAAGGCAACATCAACACCCGACTTGCGGTCGCAGAGATCGAGCAAGCGATCATTGGGGATAATGATCAGGGTATCCACCTTATCAATCAAGTCGTTAATCCCTTCCTCAGCGACCTGGCGACGGTGGATACCTTCAAAGGTAAAGGGTCGGGTGACGACGGCGATGGTGAGCGCACCACTTTGTTTTGCCAGTTCGGCCACCACTGGTGCCGTCCCAGTGCCAGTGCCACCACCCATGCCAACAGCAATAAATACCATATCGGCATCGGTGAGGGCTTGCCTAATATCTTCACGGTTCTCCTCGGCAGCCTTTCGACCCTTTATGTGGTCACCACCCGCCCCCAAGCCTCGGGTGGTCTTCTCCCCAACCTGGATGCGTGTTGGAGCTTCGGTGATAGCCAGAGCCTGGATATCGGTATTTATCCCGATGAAGTCCACGCCGCGAATTTGCTCCCGAACCATTCGGGTAACTGCATTACAACCTGCCCCCCCCAGACCAACTACCTTAATCTTAGCCGGGCTGGGAACATAACTAGTCTTTGCCATATTCTTCCTCCCTTTCAGGGGCTACCTTAGCCCCTTATTTTTTGTTTACAACTTTACAACCGAAATAGCTTGAGAATTTGCGAAATAAGACGATGAACACCACCTCCTTTACTAAGCCATTTCTGGCTATCCTTACCCCTTA
>QLUL01000197.1 GCA_018725425.1 Chloroflexota bacterium | reverse complement strand
TTATGACAAGAAGGGCATTCGTGGCACCGGGAACAAAGGTGGTGAAGCTCTTTATCACAGAGATAGAGTGTATCTGTGGGCGTAAAACACCCCTCACAAAGCGGCCGCTCCAGTTCCTTTAGTAAAGGGTTCCACACCAGCTCTAAAACTTTTTCCTTATCCTTCCGCCTTAGCCTGGCGGAGATTACCAGGGCAAGCATGGTCACCCGTATGACGTTGAGGAGCTCTACGTTTACCCTTATGGAGTACCGATCCTGCTGCTCTCTGATCTTCCTTTGGAGCTCTATGTCTACCGCTCTTGCCTTGGAAAGCTCCCTTTCTTCGTCATCCCCAACCAGACCCCTTTTCTGGATTCTCCCTACCACCTCTTCCTTGAGGGTTCCGTAGTATTCCTCGAGCCTTACCACATCCTTATTAAGGCGGCGATTTAGTCGCCTTACGAAATCCGCAATGTCCTGTCTTATCTCATGTTCAGCGATCCTGCAGGCAACCCGGAACACCTCTTCCAATGGCCTCCTCACCTCCACCCTCCATTCTACCGGGCTCTCTCCATGATGCCCCTTCAGCAAGGCATTTGCCTCCCCGGGAGAAGCAAGGGTTAGCTCGTTTACCACTACCGGAATAATGCCCTCCTTTTTTTCCTCCGATACCGCTGAATATCTGAAATTGAGGATGAGGTAAGAAACTGTCCTTTCCGCTGCCCGGCTTGATCTGAGAACAGAGTTTGCCAGGAAGAGCCTCCGGGATATAATCTCATCTGGCCTTTCTTTTTTGAGATATAAGCGGGGCAGGTGCGCCTTGCAAAAATGACCTTTATCCTCCATCAGTTGGGAGACATTATCCAGTATCTCGGAGCTATATGAGATGAATCCTCCATTTCCGCCCTCGTGTGGGCTAAAATAAAAGCGTTCGTGCTCCTTAAGGCCGAGTTTCCCGGCGACCTCAGGAGTCATAACCACCTCAAGCAGGTCTCCAGTTTCCTCCACCAGGCAACCGCCTATCTCCAGAACTTCCCTTACCAGTGACTTCAGAGGCTTTCGCTCCATATCCTATACCTCAAGGTCATCGCCAAAGAGAACCTCGTCCCATTTCCTGATTTCCTCATATGCCTGTTTAGCCTGTAACATCTCCTCCCCTAACTGGTCAAATCCCTCCCGGAGTTCCTCCTCGCTCTGGGACTTCACCCATATATCCATTACGATGTCCTCAAAGGCAGCTTCGCGCGGTAGGTTGCCCAGGATGGTGTCCATCTCTCCAATTACCAGCTCAAACATGTTTATCTTCTTGTCCAGGACTTGCAGAATATATTCCTCTATGCTTCCCCGAAGACAGAGATTGAAGATGAAAACATCCCGTGTTTGACCTATGCGGTGAATTCGGCCGATTCTCTGCTCTATCCTCATGGGATTCCAGGGAAGGTCATAATTTATCATTGTATTACAGAACTGGATATTTCTCCCTTCTCCACCGGATTCCATAGAGAGGAGGATGTCCACTTTGTCCCGGAAGGAATCTATCGCCTGGTTCTTCTGGCCAGCGGTCATCCCTCCCCGGAATTCAACAAAATCAAGCCCTGCCCGAGCGAGGAGATCAGCCAGATACTCCAGGCTCTTTAAGTAGTGGGCAAAGATAAGCTTCTTGCCCTTTCCCTTGTTTATGAGCTCCAGCAGGCGGATTCCCTTTTCCGTACCATTCAGATTATGAATCAGCCCCAATATCTCCTTGACGGAGGATGAAGGCAAGGAGCCATCGAGTTTCGCCAGCGAGCCCTCGAGTGCATAGGGGCTGCTCCCCGCCTCCCGTAGCAGATTATTTGAAACCATCTTGCTTAGCCCTTCGCCTTCCTGGTATCTCTCCCGGACGAGCCTGCTTAGCTTCTGATAGATTTCTTGCTCAATCTCAGACGGGGGGACAATTATAGTGCTGGCGAAGCGTTTAGGGAGTTTCACATCTACCAGGGAGCGGGTATTACGAATCATCACCTCACGCATCAGCTCCTTTAATTTATCCCGATTAGTCGGTGTTCTGGGGTCGCCCCGCTTGACATATTCTCGCTTAAATTTGAACTCCGTCTGGAGCAAGCCAGGCTTCAGGAGGGTGATGAGATTGAAAAGCTCTACCAGGTTATTCTGCACCGGGGTGGCCGAGAGGAGGAGGAGAAACCGGCTCTTCAGGGCATTCACCAGCTTCCAGTTCAAGGTGGTTCGACTCTTGAGATGATGGACTTCATCTACTACTATAAGGTCGTATTCATATCTTGTGACTCTATCAAAGTGACGGCGTGATTTGGCCAAATTGATGGAGGCGATGATAAACCTCTCCCTTTCCCAGAAGGATTCATCTTTCCTGGGATCCATCTGGTCGGTAGTCACAAAATCGAGGTCGAACTTACTCAGCATCTCCTCCTGCCACTGAGAAACCAGAGAAGGGGGCGCCAAGATCAGCACCTTCCGGATCATCCCCCGCATTAGATATTCCTTGATGGCCATACCGGCTTCTATCGTCTTCCCCAATCCCACCTCATCGGCCAGGATCACCCTTCCTCTAAAATCCCGGATCACCCTCTTTACCACCTCGACTTGATACCAGAATTTCTCCACGCCCTTCAAGGTTTCCAGACAGAGCAACTCCTCAAGGCCCCGAAGCAAGGAGAGATGGGAGACGTCCAATCTGAGATCATAGAGACTTCTTTCCTCGGCTTCATCTCGGCCGATCCTTGCCAGCACCGCCTCAGCGGATTTGAAAGCAAAAGAGATATCTAATTCCGGATGCCT
>QLUL01000196.1 GCA_018725425.1 Chloroflexota bacterium | reverse complement strand
TCTTCGTCCGGCTCTATCAGCACCTTGAAATCATAGATCTTCATTCATTACCCCCCTCTCATTTTATCAGCCAGCATCTTCAGTATCTCGCGGTCATCCTTAACCCCTGCCGGCGGTCGCAAAGCGGCGTACACCGCCTGGGCACGGCCCTCGGTATTAATCAAAGTGCCCGATTTTTCCGCCCAGATCGCCGTTGGCAGGACGACATCCGCCCGCTCCAGTAAGGGACCAAAGTAACTGGCCTGGGCAACAACAAACTCGGCGCCATCCAGACTGGACAGTAACCCCTCATCCACCTCGTCGTCCGCGGCAAGGACGTAGACTGCCCTGGCCTTATCCGCCTCGAAAGCGCCGTTGATTCCGGCCGCCAGCGCTCCGCGCCCATTGGTACCGGGCACCAGGCCCAGGAAACGAGCCTTGCCGGAAAGCGCTACCCAAAGCTGAGACATAACCTTCCCCGCCCCAGCCCCGTAGATGACCATCGGCGCGTCCGCACCCTTCGCCAGAGCAATAGCCTGGTCCACTTCGGCGGGTTGGAAGTGGTAATGCGCGATCTTTCCCAGCTCCGTCTCGCGCTTAGCAACGATCCCTTCGGCTTCGATTAGGACAAGAGCCAGACGCGCCCCGCGATTGGTAACCCCCCGACGAACGGCGAACCCGGCGACCTGGCAATCCTTCGCCAAGTCCACCCCAGCTACCACGAAGAAGTCTGCCTGATCCAACATTGCCAGTGATCCCTCGGCCCGGCTCAGGAAGTCGGGTATCGGTTTCAGGCTGCCCACGCTGCCCGCACCCAATCCTTTGAACAGTTCGGCGAACAGATTCAGGGTCTCATTGGTCGCCCGCGGCGAGGCTAAAGCGGCGATGGAGGTCCCATCCAGCGAATTCAGCTTATCCGCCACAATGGACAATGCCTCGTCCCAGGAGCCCTCTTCCAGAGCGCCATTCCGCCGCACCAGCGGAGTGAGCACCCTCCGGCGCCCCTCGGACAGAGGCTCGAAGCAACCGGCAACACACAGCAGGCCCTTGTTCACCTCGGCGTCCCAGTCCCCTTCGATACGAAGCAAGTGGTTGTCGCGGGTGATCAGCTCAACGCCGCAGCCCACACTGCAGGCCACACAGGTGCTCTTCAATCGTTCCACCTTAACTTCGCGTCCTCGGTAGGCGCTCCTGCGGTCCATGAGTGCCCCTGTCGGGCAGACGTGCAAACAGGTGACACAGGCGATGCACGACGACCTCCCAAAAGGCACGTTCATGTCGGCGCTGATCATTGAGTCCATCCCTCGCTCCCGCACCCCTAGAGTATGGTTCCCTACCAGCTCAGCGCAACTGCGGACACACCGCCGGCAAAGGATACAGCGGTTATGGTCGATAACGATGTACTGCTGTGATGCGTCCACCGCCAACGGGGTATAGGAACGGGGGTAGGTCCAGCTATCCAGGCCGTAGCGATAGGCCAGGCTCTGGAGTTCGCAGTCGCCACTCACCTGGCAATACATACAGTAGTGGTTGCGCTCGGAGAAAAGGAGCTGTAACACAAACTTGCGTGCGCTCACCACCTTCTCCGACTCGGTGTGCACCACCATGCCCTCGGTGGCAGGGAAGGTGCAGGCTGGCTGGAGCGTGCGCTGCTTCTCTATCTCAACCAGACAGATGCGGCATGCCCCCCAGTTAGTGAGGGCCGGGTGATGGCAGAGGGTAGGGATATCAATCCCTGCCTCCAGAGCAGCCTCCAGCACGGTGCCGCCCGCCGGGACGGCGATTTTCTGATCGTTAATGATGAGATTCACCTTGGCCATGACTTTGGTCTCACTCCTTTCTAACGTTCGGGTAAATGCAAAATGAAAATATTAAAATGCAAATTGCAAAGTGTGTCACTGCGAGAAGCGTAAGCGACGAAGCAATCTCCTCCCTTCCACCGAGATTGCTTCGCTTCGCTCGCAATGACAGCCAAGATTTTGCATTTTCAATTTGCCCTTTGCATTTTGAAATTCCTATGCCCCTAAACCGCCTCCCGAGCCCTGGAAGCTGACCCCGGCTGAGCTATTGGGTTGAGGCAAAGCTTCTTCGGCTGGGTGACTCCATATGTCGGGGCAACAAAAAGCTAAACGTGCTGCCTTTACCCACCTCGGATTCCACCCAGATCTTGCTCCCGTAGGTCTCCAGGATGCGATTGACAATCGGCAGCCCCAGACCCGTGCCATGCGCCTCCACCGATTTGGCGTTATCCGTCCGATAGAACTGGTCAAATATCCGGGGAAGATCCTCAGCAGAGATGCCGATCCCCGTGTCCTGCACCTTTCCCACGATCCCCTCATCGTTACGGGTCAGAGAGACAACCACGTTGCCACCGGGCATGGTATATTTTATCGCATTGCTGATCAGATTAGTCCATAATTCCTTCATGTGCTCCGGATCAACCTCCACCAGCGGCAAACCCGGAGCGATATCGATCTTCAGGGAGTTCCCTTTGCTCTCCACCTGAGCTCGAACCATATCGTTGACTCCCAGCAGTACCTCGGCCAGATCCAGGGGCTCCACCTTCATCTCAGTCTTTCGCTCGTCAAGCTTTGCCAGTTCAAGAAGATCACCGATAAGAGCCAGTTGATCCAGAGCTCGCCGCTCCGTCTTCTGGATGATTTCTCTTTCCCTTTCGGGGGGAACATATCCCTTCAAAATAAGCTTCAGATAGCTCTGAATGGCCGCTACGGGGGCACGCAGCTCGTGCGTCACCAGGCGTATAAACTGGGACCTCTCCTTATGCACCTCCCGCAGTTTAGCATTC
>QLUL01000195.1 GCA_018725425.1 Chloroflexota bacterium | reverse complement strand
GAGTACGTAAACAAGCGTCTGTCCCTGCTCGTGTCTGGAGATCATGGCTTTGTCCAGGGTGTCAAACATTGCCGCTGCGGAGAGTCCGGAAGTCGGAAGGCTCCATCCTCCTTGGCGACTAACGACTATTGACTCCTAACCCAGACAAGCTGGAATCAAAAAGTGAATCATAAGCGTTCAGCCGTCAGCTTTCAGCTATCAGCCAGTAGTCAGTAAGGGGTGGAACTCCTGAATTCTGGATAGTGAATCTTTCTCCCCAGTATTGTATAATGGATGAAAACAGTTCAAATGGAGAAAGACAATGTTGATCACCGAACGTTATAAAGACCAAATTCGTGGTGTCCTCTCCTGTTATGACCGGGTTCGTCTCCGGGGAACACTCCCTGGCTGGCACTATGCTCAGGGTATGACATCTTTCCTGTATGCAAACCAGATCAGAATCTTTGATTATCCGGCCTTTGCACAATCCCTGAGAGAGGAAGTCCGCCAAAATACGGAACGAATCGCCAAAGAGAACGGATTGGAGATAGAGCATATTCGAAAGATAAAGGCCTTTCGGAAGGAAAACCGCATTCAGGATATCCTAAAATAAGCGAACCATGGGTATTGAGTTTTGAGGAGGGGGGGAGGTCTCTAAACTCTAAACTCGATTAGGGCATTGCCGAAATATGGGAGGAGTAGGGGGCGAATTTATTCGCCTCGAGGCTCGTCAATCAAATGTCTGCCAGTAAGATCCTGATAGTAGAAGACGAACATACTCTGCTTGAAGCGCTGCGTTACAACCTCGAGAAAGAAGGGTATACGGTGGTCACGGCAGTTGATGGCATTCAAGCGTTAGACTCGGCGCGCTCTGAGTCGCCCGATCTGATCATCCTCGACATCATGCTGCCCCAACTGGACGGTTTCGAGGTCTGCCGTATCCTGCGCAAGGACATGGCCGTGCCCATCCTGATCCTCACCGCCAAAGGCGAGGAGATAGACAAAGTGATCGGCCTGGAATGGGGTGCTGATGACTATATGGTCAAGCCCTTCAGCATGCGTGAACTCAAGGCCCGCATCAAAGCCATACTGCGCCGCACCGCATCCGAACCCCAGAGCGCCGAGGAGGGTGTGCTAAAGATAGGCGACCTGACGATAGACCCCGGCGGACATAAGGTTACTCTGGGAGAATCCGTCGTCACTCTTAACCCAAAAGAGTACGATCTCCTTGCCTTCCTGGTCAAGAACAAAGGGCGGGTCTTTTCACGGGAGCATCTCCTGGAACGTGTTTGGGGCTATGACTACGTCGGGGACACCCGCACAGTGGATGTTCACATTCGCTGGCTTCGGGAGAAAATAGAGTCTGATCCGTCAAAACCCAGACGGTTGATAACCGTCAGAGGTACAGGCTACAAGATCGAAGGTTAGCATGTTTCGCAGCATTAAATGGCGGATAGCCATATCCTTTATCTCGCTCATGCTGGTCAGCATGGCGGTATTCTTCTTTGCGGAGATCGATCGCGCGGTGATAATCGCCCTCGCTCTGGTAATAGGCATTGCTATGCTGCTTGCGCTCTCTATCACACGGGCCACCGTGAGCTCGATTAAGGGGGTTACCCGGGCAATGGAAGGGATAGCATCGGGAGAGATAGACCAGAAAATCTACGTCGGGACAAGGGATGAATCCGCTGAACTGGCGCACGCCTTCAATGAGATGGCGCAGAGTATTAAACAGACGATAGGCACGCTCTCTACGGAGCGGAATATGCTGGCGGCCATGCTCTCGACGATGGTGGATGGCGTGTTGATGACTAACCTCGAAGGAAACGTTCTCATGGCAAATTCAGCCGCCGAGAAACTCTTCGGCTTTAAGTTCGCAAAGGGATATCCCCTGATAGAAACAATCCCGGACCATGAGATCAGCGATATTCTGCAGTCGTGTCTGAGGAGTGGACAACAACAGGCGGGGCAAATCGATTCACGGGGTCGGCTTCTCAGGGTTATCGCTACCCCGATCGTGGTCCGTGCCCGTGGTCCGTATCCGGACACGGGGGACGGACACGTACTCCGGACACGGGGGACGGACACGTACTCCGGACACGGCGGTGCCTTGCTCATATTTCAAGACCTCACTGAGGTCAAGCGCTTCCAGACGACGAGGCAGGAGTTCGTAGGCAATATCTCGCATGAACTGAGAACCCCTCTAGCGTCGATGAAGGCCGTCCTGGAGACCCTTAACGAGGGAGCGATCGACGACCGCCCGAAGCTTGAGGATTTTCTGACTATGATGGGTGGCGAGGTTGACCGTATGACCCGGTTGGTCCGGGAGCTGGCGGAACTATCTCGGATCGAGACCGGGCAAGATAAGTTGAAGATGGCTGCGGTAGACTTGAATTCAGTAATTGACCAGGCCATAACCAAGCTGAAACCGCAGTCACAAAGAAAGCAGATCGATATCTTGAGGCAGTCCGATCCTTCATTGCCGATGATCCCGGCGGAAGAAGAGCGAATCCTGCAGGTGCTAACTAACCTGCTTGATAATGCCATCAAGTTCACTCCAGCGGGCGGCAAGATTATTATCTCGGCTGAGTCGGAGGGAGAGAGCGTCTTAGTCACCGTGGAGGATACGGGTGTGGGCATCCCGGCAGACTCTCTGCCGCATGTTTTTGAGCGCTTCTATAAGGCGGATAAGGCTCGTTCCAGTGAGGGCACCGGACTGGGGCTTGCCATCGCCAGGCACATAGTTCAGGCTCACGGAGGCGAGATCTGGGTGAAGAGCAAGGAGGGTCAAGGCTCCGTTTTCAGTTTCAGGATGCCGGCCAC
>QLUL01000194.1 GCA_018725425.1 Chloroflexota bacterium | reverse complement strand
GTTTCAAGGGGGCGCTCCAGTCTTGCCGGTCGGCGTACTTCTTAGCTGTGCGCCAGCGTCAACGATTTCAGCGATTTCGGCAATGCCCTTGTCTTTCTTATCCCGCAGATGTTTGATATACTGGATCTGAGCCATTGTCAGCATTCCTTTCCTACCTCCTGTTATGTGTTCATAACAGAAGGATAGTATGTTTTTGGGGTGGCTGGCAAGGCTCCATTCTTACCTCAGGCACTATGTATTTTTAGACTGCCGAAGTGTGTATTTTTATTTTGCCAAACACATCACTACATGCTAAACAAGGAGGTATGATGCAGTGTCCAGTATGCAGTCGGGAAGTTAACGACGAAACTGAGATGATGGCCTGTCTTACCGGTCACCTCCGCGAGGAGGCAACGAGGCAAGCCAGGGAGATGCAGAGAATCTATCTGATGATGATGGCAAGCCAGTTGACCATCGCTTGCGTGACCACCCGAAGCACCCCGCAAGATGTGGTAGGTACCTTTGGGGAGGTTTACGGACTCCTGGAAAACCTCGTCGGCAAGAGCGATGTGACCGCTGAAATCGAGGAGTGGCTGAAGAAGCACGGCCCCGACTCAGGCGAGTCCTAGAAGTGGGAGAGATTTCCTGATCTCGATCTCCCCTGGGAAAGGACTCCCACTCAACTAAGGAGTGATTAGTAATTAGTGATTGGTGGTACGCGGCTGGGGTTTTGGAGCAACCACCAATTACCAATCACCAATCACTTTATAATACCCGCTTCAGCCTGGGGTTGGGGGTGATACCGGGGATTCTGCCTCGCTTGGCGATGGGCTTACCTTCAACCTCGTGCAGATCGGCGGTGAAATTGATCGGCCTGGTATCGCTGATATAGCTTCCCACGGCAAAGGTATCGACCGGTGCCCCACTGTCCAGGAAGTATCTGATTCGCTCCGGGTCGATGCCCCCGCTGACGTATATCCTGACATCCTTGAAACCGGCAAGGTCAAGCCTGGCCCTGGTCTCCTTTACCAGATCGGCGGTGACCCGGCCTCTTTCGGAAGGCGTATCGAGCCTTATCCCCTGCAGCCTTCCACCCATTGCCCGGGCTACGATGATGCTCTCCTCGGGCTCGTCGCGGAAGGTATCTACCAAGGCAATGCGGGGTACCTCCGGGGGCATGTGCTTGTCAAAAGCGAGGGTGGCCCTGGCGGTGTCACCCATGACTATGATCAGGGCGTGAGGCATGGTGCCCATCGGCTCCTGTCCGGCAAGCTTAGCGCCGGCTGTAGAGGCACAGCCGCCACATCCCCCGACGATGGCAGCGTACTCCATTACCCCAACTACCGAGGGGTGAACATGGCGAGCACCAAAGCTGATGACCGGGATTCCCTGGGCCGCTTGCACGCACTCCCGAGCAGCAGTGGCCCAGCCGCTGCAATGCGCCAGAATACCCAGATAGACGGTCTCATATATGGCATAAGATTGATAGGGCGCAGTTATGCGCAACACCACTTCTTTTTTCTGGAAGGAGTCTCCCTCAGAGAGAGCCCATACCTCGATGGGGTCTGAAGTCTGGAGTCTGGAGTCTGGAATCCCCCTCCCCTCGACTCTTGACTCTTGACTCTTGACTCTTGACTCTTGACCGGTAAGCACCCGGGAAAGCAGGTCGAGAACTTCATGCATGCCGCAGAGGATACCCTCACTCCTGGGAAAGACCTCCATGGTGGCAACCGGATTGAGTCCCTCGCGCTTGAGGATTTCTTTGGTGCGCACAAAGTAGATGTCGGTGGTCTCGCCGGAGAGGACGGACTCCGCGACCGTAAAGTGAGGACGGGGGATTTCCAGTGGCGTCGGCGGGATGAGTTTGGCGCCGAGGATTCTTTCCATGTGATCGAGGGCGAAACGGTGTGCTTGTTGATCCATAGAGGCCACGCAGTCGGTGGGAACTTCGACCGTGTAGCCGCGGTTTCTGGCATCGGCGACGGTATGCAGAACGCAGATGTTGGTGCAAACGCCGCAGACGATGAGCTTCTCCGGTGCCAGCTCCTTTAGCTTGCCTTCGAGCACACTCTCGAAGAAACCGCTGAATCGATTCTTGGGGATGATCTCGCCGGGAATCGCAGCCAGCTCGGGGATGACCTCGGCTTCTCCTGTTCCGGCGATGCAGTGGGGAGGGAACATCTCGAATTCGAGGTCGTCCGGGGTATGATTATCGCAGATAAAGAAAACCCTGGACCCCTGAGATAATTCTTGTTCTAACCGTCTCTTAACATTCGGAATGATATTGCGTGCTAAATCGCCACAATAAAGGGGGTACCCTTTCTCCAGGAAGCCCCTTAGCATGTCTATCACCAGCACTGCAGTAGTCATATAAGTTTATAGAGTTTATAGAGTTTGTAGAGTTTATAGAGTTGGCGGAACTGCAAAAACTTAAATTTCGGTCAATTTCCTGCCCGATTTAGCTTCGCAAGAGGGGAGTAAATGCCCAGATTTTGACCTTTTGCAGGAACATCAGAGTTTGTTGAGTGGCGTGGGAAACTCAACAAACTCAAAGAACTCTATTGGTCGATCCCGGGGGTAGGGAACCGGCGACTCATCTCCTCGACCTCCAGACGCATCTCTCGATATAGTTTTTCGTCGCCGATATGGGAGATTACCCTAACGATAAGATGAGCTATCTTTGTCATTTCTTCAGTGCCAAATCCGCGGGAGGTAAGTGCCGGGGTGCCCAGTCTGATCCCGCTGGTGATACTGGGGGGGCTGGGATCGAAGGGGATAGCATTCTTGTTCACCGTTATATTTACCTGACCCAAAGCCGATTCAGCCGCTTTCCCCGTTATGCCGG
>QLUL01000193.1 GCA_018725425.1 Chloroflexota bacterium | reverse complement strand
TAAGAAATATTGCCATTATCGCACATGTTGATCATGGCAAGACTACGCTGGTAGATGCTATGCTTAAGCAAAGCAAGGTCTTCCGGGATAACCAGGTGGTAGGCGAGTTGATAATGGACAGTAATACCCTGGAACGAGAAAGAGGGATTACTATTATGTCCAAGAATACAGCCGTAATCTATAAAGGAGTCAAAATCAATATTATCGATACCCCAGGGCATGCCGATTTCAGCGGAGAGGTAGAGCGCGTCATCAATATGGCTGACGGTTGTCTGCTTCTGGTGGACGCTACAGAAGGCCCAATGCCCCAGACCAAGTTTGTGCTTCGTCAAGCTATGGCACAGGGCCTAAAACTCATTGTAGTTATCAATAAAATAGATAGGAAAGATTCCCGGATTTCAGAGGTGATTCGGCTAATCCAGGACTTGTTTTTAGAAGTAGCTACCAATGTTGACCAGCTTGATTTCCAATTATTGTATGCCAGTGCTAGGGAAGGTACTGCCGTAACTAAAATAGGCATGCAAAACAAAGACATCACAGATCTCTTCGAATGTATATTGGAAAACGTGCCACCACCTTACATTGAAATCGGCCCATTCCAAATGCTGGTCTCTAATCTGGACTATGATAGCCATAAAGGCAGAATAGCCATTGGGAGAATCTGGAAAGGGAAAATTGCCCCTCACGATTCCGTAGTCAGTCTAGGTTCTGATGAAAGTGTCACTCCATCGGAAATCGGCGAAGTATTTACCTATCTCGGTCTCGAACGCTTGAAGGTAGCAGAAGCCGAAGCGGGTGACATAGTAGCTGTGACCGGACTTAAAAAAGTCAGTATTGGCGATACTATTGCCAGCCCGGACCGCCCTGAAGCTCTACCACGTATAGAGATTGGCGAACCAACGATAGAGACGACCTTCGGAGTAAATACCTCGCCATTCGGCGGCCGTGAGGGAGACCTTTGCACCACACGCCATTTGCGGGAACGACTCTACAGGGAACTGGAAACCAATCTTAGTCTCCGGGTACAGGATACAGATAGTCCGGACACTTTTCTGGTGAAAGGGAGAGGAGAACTACATCTGGCTATTCTGATCGAGACCATGCGCCGGGAGGGCTACGAATTCGAAATTTCCAAGCCAGAAGCTATCACTAAAATAGTTGACGGTAAGCTCATGGAACCCGTGGAGGTTCTTACTATTGATACAAAAAGTGAATATATTGGAGTTTTAACTGAGATACTAAGCAAGCGGCAAGCCCGGCTTCGTGATATGCACAACGATGGCCATGACAACATACGTTTAGAATTCCATATACCTACAAAAGGATTAATTGGTTTCCGTAGTGCCTTTCTTACCGCTACCCGCGGCGAAGGCATCATGAATACTATTTTTCTTGGCTATGAACCATGGCGGGGAGAAATAGCCCGAAATCGCAGCGGCGTTTTGCTAGCATCAGGACCAGGCGTAGCTGTCACATATGGCCTTCATAACGCACAGAAGCGAGGTGTTACCTTCATCGAGCCCGGAACACAAGTTTACCAAGGTATGATAGTGGGTGTTAATTCGCGGTTGCAGGACATACACGTCAACGTATGCAAAGAAAAACAAAAGACCAATATACGCTCGTCTAGCTCTGATATTGCCATAAAGCTGACTCCCCCCATCAAGCTAAGCCTGGAGCAATCCATTGATTTTATCAAGGATGATGAACTGGTTGAGGTAACTCCCAAGAATATCAGGCTGAGGAAGAAATTCCTAACTGGTGTTACTCGTTGAGTTTTTGCAGTGAGTATCATCGCAGTAACTCCCAAGAAAATCTGGTTACTTAGGAGAGCCTCAATTTCAATTGTTATAAAATTTCCAGTGCTTTGATAACCTTCCGTTTCGGTGCATCAACCGGAAATTTCATCAATTAGACACCAATTCCTGCTTCTGCGACAAATGCTTCAAGCACATCTAGTTCTAATACATCCTCTCCAAATGTTTCGATGTGGAAGCGAATTGCTGATTTTACATCAGATAGGGCTTCTTCATAGGTATTTCCCTGTCCTACGACAACCCCTTTGAGTCCTAATGGATATGCTACATAGCCATCAGGATGTTTTTCGACTATGATTTTAACCTCTCGCATAATAAATCCTCCTTTGTAGTTGTTGTCTAACGTTGCGGGTCAGCGGCAGCGATCACACTACCACTTCCCAGGTTTAATGTGTTCCATTTCCGAACCACACTCAAGACAAGTCGCCCCGTATTCGCCGTCCGCTGCACTCGCCTTGTTAGGCATCCTTTGCTGAGTATTTCCAAGGACTTTCATCCCTGTCTCGTTGGATATATTCCTGGTAGTCTGAATAAATCTTCTTGATGAGTTCTTTGAGTGTCGGTTTGCCAATAAAGGCCTCACTATGAATCTTCTCCTTTTCCAACCTTTCTTCATCTACCTGTTTTCTATACCCTTCTTCGTCAAACGGACCCCATTTCTTTTCCAACTCCCTTTTTACGTGGTCCCAGGGAATTCCTTTCTCGTTACCGGCTTCAAACTCTTTCAGCCTTTCATCAAGCACAGATCCTATAGGATCCCTTTTTCTGTCGTATCCCGGCTCAGGAATGTTGCCATAATCAATAATCGGTTGACCGAATGCCTCTGCCATCATCACCCATGAATGCCGTAGCTCTTCTACATTCTCTCCAAAGGGTTCTACCGGATCTTGGGTGATGGCCCCAACATGTCCGTTCTCGTCGTAGTATGCCTCATGTATGGCATAGGTGTAATCCACTCTTTCTTTCTTGTTTGTAGGATCAATGTATGTGTTCTTTTTCCTTACAACTCGATAGTTCCACATACTTCACCTTGTGTGACAGATCCCTTTCTAAGCATGGATCT
>QLUL01000192.1 GCA_018725425.1 Chloroflexota bacterium | reverse complement strand
ACCTCGGTATGGCTGAGGGCGTATTCAATCTCGGCATCGTAGTCGGGATCCATCGTTAACCTCCCCTTAAATATTACACCAGCAAATGTTATAATGCAAAGGGACGAGAAATGACTAAGCCTGTCAAGACAAGAGAAGAGATGGAGAGGGAAGGGTGGAAGGAATCCTCTCTTACCGTAGGACAGCACCTTGAGAGAACCGTGGAGATGTACGAAGAGTTAGGCTTCGAGGTGTATCTTG
Source organism: Chloroflexota bacterium (assembly GCA_018725425.1). Classification (GTDB taxonomy): domain Bacteria; phylum Chloroflexota; class Dehalococcoidia; order SZUA-161; family SpSt-899; genus BS503. The sequence continues at coordinate 2,647 of QLUL01000192.1, read as the reverse complement.
AGGAGGTGGATCCGAAAGACTGTGAAGAGTGCACTGCCTGCTATCAGTCGGGCAAGGAGAAGCTGTATCGGGTGTATACGAAACCGTTGAACCTTGAACCCGGGAGAAAGAGGAGCGCATGATGATAATCGTGGGTCTCACCGGAGGCATTGCCTCAGGGAAGAGCACCGTTGCGGACATCTTCAAGGAATTGGGTGCCTACCTGATCGATTTTGATGTGCTCGCCAGGGAGGTGGTCCGCCCTTATCTCAAAGCCTGGAAGGGAATAGTCGAGCATTTCGGCACCGCGGTTTTGAACGAGGATTCGACCATCAACCGGGGGATGCTGGCCGAAATGGTCTTCAACGATGCTGCAAGGCTGCAGAAGCTGAATGAGATAGTCCATCCCGCGGTATTAGAGGAAGATGAGCAGAGGATGGAAGAGATAAGGAGGATCGATCCGGCGGCGATCGTTATCAAGGATATCCCGCTCCTGCTCGAAATGGATTACCGGGAATTCGTTGATAAGGTGGTGCTGGTCAACGCCAGCGAGGAAAATCAGATGAAACGATTGATCGATCGAGGGCTTGACCCGGAGGGAGCAGCCAAAAGGATAGGGGCACAGATGCCATTAGCAGAGAAGGTCAAACTGGCAGATTTCGTTATTCAGAACAATGGCTCGCTTGCGGAGACCAGAAGGCAAGTGGAAGTGATCTATGACGCGCTGAAGGGAGCAAGAGCTCCAGAGGCAAGAGGTAAGAGGTAAGGGGTAAGAGTCTGGCCTCTGGCTTCTTGACCATCGCAGACCTTTGACACAAGAATGCAAAACCCAGGACCTGACCCCGGACGGTATAAACATATGGCTGTCATAGAAACTAGAGACATCGTCAAGAGGTTCGGCGAGATCACCGCCGTGGCCGGCGTCAACCTCGAGGTGGAGTCCGGAGAGTGCTTCGGTCTCCTAGGGCCCAATGGCGCCGGCAAGACCAGCTTGATCAAGATGGTCACCGCGGTGTCCCCCATCACCGCAGGGAGGGCGTGGGTGGCGGGCATGGACGTCACCCGGAAGCCACGAGAGATCAAAGCCCACCTCGGCGTGGTGCCCCAGGAGGAGAATTTCGATCCCGACTTCAGTGTGCTCAAGAACCTGCTTGTCTTCGCCCGATACTTCGATATTCCTTCCACAGAAGCAAGGAGACGGGCTCTAGAAAATCTGCAGCTTTTTGAGCTCGCCGGCCGACAAAAGGCCAGGATCAGGGAGCTCTCCGGCGGGATGAAGCGCCGCCTGCTCATCGCCCGGGCGCTCATCAATCAGCCCCGCATTCTTGTGCTTGACGAGCCGACGGTGGGACTCGACCCGCAGACGAAACACCTGGTCTGGCAAAAGCTGAATTCCCTCAAGGAGCAGGGCACCACGCTGCTCCTGACCACGCAGAATATGGGGGAGGCCGCAGTCCTCTGCGACCGTCTGGCCATCATGAACGAGGGCCGGATCGTGGCGCTGGGCAGTCCGAAAGAGCTGGTGGCCGAATACGGCGGCAAGCAGATAATCGAAGCGAAGCTCGATTCCGTTGAGAGGGACCTGATCAGGGCGGAGCTGAAAAAGCAAGGCTTCTACTGGCAGGAGCTGGGCGACGCCCTTTACATCTTTCAGCCCGACGGGCCGGGGCTCTCCGAACCCCTCAAGGAGCATTTGGGCGTGGTTTGCCAGCGGGTGCCAACCATGGAGGACGTTTTCCTCAGACTCACCGGGAGGACACTGCAGGAATGAGGTGGTTTTCGCCAAGCGCCCTGCGGGTGTGGCAGCGGAATCGTGATGTCTTCTTCGCGCTCTCCCGCAGCGAGGTTCCGGGCACGTTCGTTGAACCACTGCTGGTACTCTTCGCCATGGGCCTCGGGCTCGGTGCCTATGTGGGCCTTATCAACGGACAGCAGTACATCGAGTTCATTACTCCGGGGATAATCGCCGGTTATGCCATGTACAGTGCCACCTTCGAGTGTACCTATGGCAGTTTCTGGCGGCTGGACTATCAGAAAACCTACGATGCTATCATTGCCACGCCACTGAGCATCGAGGACGTGGTGGCCGGAGAGATATTATGGGGAGCTACCAGGGCTCTCATTACCACCGGCGCCGTGCTGGTCATCGCCGCTGCCTTCGGGCTGATCCACACGCCGATTGCCCTTCTCGTTCTGCCGATGGGATTGCTTTCGGGCCTGATGTTTGCCTCCATTGCCTTTACCTTCACCTCGATAGCCCCGGCCATTAGCAGTTTTAACTACTTCTTTACCCTGTTCGTCACGCCGATGTTCTACTTCAGCGGGGTCTTCTTCCCCCTGGATGCTTTTCCCGAAACAGTCCAGAAGCTGAGCTGGATCGCACCGCTCACGCCGGTGGCCGGTGTCACTCGCTCCCTTGTCCAGGGCGAGTTGAGCTTGAGCCTCCTCTGGCCGCTGGTGCTGATCCTTGGAATCACGACGGTCTTCTTTTGCCTCTCGCTGGTGTTGATGCGAAGGCGATTACTGAAGTAGGGTCGGGGCATGCCCCGCCCCTACAGGGTGAGAATGTGAAAATGATTTATGGAGGTGATGAAATTGAGGACGGAGGATCTCTGGGTTGTTCATCTTTCTACCTTCCCTCCCCGGCAATGTGGTATCGCCACCTTCA
>QLUL01000191.1 GCA_018725425.1 Chloroflexota bacterium | reverse complement strand
CCCAGCTTTCTTGGTTCTAGGTTAATCCACTGTAGAGCATCGACGGCTCAAACCGAAGAGGGCATTCTGGGTGAGGGATATTGCGAGGCCTAATCCCTATAAGCCTTCCCTTTGCCAAGGCCACAAAAAAATCTCTGGGCGAAGAAAATCCTTCGCCATAAATTGTTAGCTATCTGAAGATTACTCCACTGCGATCGATGTTCCGACTCCCCATTTCAAGTTTGGGCTCGCAGATTTTCCAATTAGCGGCTTAGCAAAAGGGTAGCATTCAGTTCAAGTCATCTGCTATAATCGGATCAAGGTATTTGGGCTACCGAGGGCTTTCTCGCACATGCCGCGCGGGAGCACTAGACATAGCATCTGTTTTGCGCTAATATATTGACTAAGGAGTCATGATATTATGCCTGTCCCTATCACTACAGAACTAATCCCTATCACAGTTGATGATGCTGGCATTATGCGTGTAGGAAACACGCGAGTGACCCTGGATACCATCGTCGCCGCCTTTATGGAAGGGGCAACCGCGGAAGAGATTACTCAGCAATACCCTTCTCTTGACCTGGCAGATGTCTATGCTGTGATTGGGTACTACTTGCGTCGCCGCTCGGATGTGGAAGCGTATTTGCAGCAACGTCAACAAAACGCTGATAAGGTCCGTAAGCAAAACGAGAGTCTAGTTGGCCCTTATGGTGTGCGAACGCGGTTGCTTGCACGGCGCCACCAGGAAGAATAGGTCGTGTTGCGCTTCGCTGCTGATGAAAATCTCAATAATGACATTATTCGGGGTCTGTTGCGTCGTAAAGCTGATCTAGACATCGTTCGTATCCAGGATATGGGCTTGTCAGGAGCCGAAGACCCCGCCGTGCTGGAGTGGGCGGCACAGGAAGGCCGAATTCTCCTCACTCACGATGTGAGCACGATTACCCACTACGCTTATGAACGCGTGCAGACTGGAAAGTCCATGCCAGGCATATTCGAGGTTAGCAGGACCGTCCCCATTGGAGTAGCGATAGATGACATCAAGCATTCTTGCGCACAATCGGCTGGCTCCTAAGTAACTAGAATTCTGTCAAGGGCGTTTTGGTATAAAATGCCCTGTTCGCATGGGCACAGCAGCACATCGTGGACATGCCGTCATAGTTACTTCCGTGAATAACGCTGGAGGCGACAGCCCCAGTGTCCGTTGCTAACAACTATAAGGCCTCCCCCCTCACCAGGGGCACAAGAATCTCTGGACGAAGAAAATCCTTCGCCATAAACTGCTAGCTATCTGAATATTGCTCCACTGCGATCGATGTTCCGACTCGCTACTTCAAGTTTGGGCGCGCAGATTTTCCAATTAGCGTCCTGCAAAAGTTGTTTTTGGCAAGTATAAAGGGACCCACTAACGGCACTCTAAAAGGGGACCACCCCTGCCGAAAGTGACGCCATCAGTTCAGGCCCTTTAGCGCGCACGGCGTCAATGGGGCTGGTCTTGCTTAAGCACCTGGCGATAGAGGAACAGGAGAGCGCCAAGGGCCTGGTTTTGCGTCGAGGCGGTAACGTTTTGACCGACAGCCGGATGGGTGAGAAAGGCCTTTCTGAGAAGTTGTCGGGGGCTGGGACTCGATGTATACTACATAACGTTGAACCATTTCGTTGATCTGGGCGGCCCGCTCGACGAGGGTTCCGCTCATCTCGCGCCCGTTAGACGAAGAAATTGACGAGGAGGTACTTATGAAAGCTGTAACTTTCAGTCCGGGGTCTGCGGGAGGGAGCTATTAATGTCCAAGGCCTCCCTGCTATACCCACAGTAAAACTACTCCGCTGGATTTCTCAGCTTACTCCGGAGCAAATGGAAGTAGTCGAGATAGCTGTTAGGAAATGGTTGGACCTAAGTGGGTAGGAAATTGAAGACAAAAGTCTCGCAATAATGTATAGTTGAAACGTGAGGAAAAAGATGCCTAGTATGATATTCCAGCCATGTTAGATTTAAGGCAAATCGGAGAAAATGAATGAAAAAAAGCTGTCAATCTTGGCTTGAGCTGCTTTCCGCAGAACTTCTCCATTGGAAAAGATCGTCTATCTTGGGCATTCCTCGATAATCGACCTTTTCTGCGCGTTTATAAGGCATTTGGTCTCGCGCTCATGGAACAGGGCAAAGTCGAAAATGCACTTGCCATCTTCACCAATATTCTATCACTGAATCCAAATGACAATCAGGGTGTGCGGAGCCTTGCCATCAACTGCAATTTCATGCTCAAAAGGCCTTGGGAGGTGCTGGGAATCTCGCAGCAATACTTAGAGGACATTATGCCGGAAGTGATCTATGGCCGTGTTCTCGCTTTGTATCAGCTAGGGCTTAAGTCAGAAGCCGAGACAGAGCTCAGCAAAGCCGTAGATTATCTCCCACTCGTAGCCAAAGAGCTCATTAAGAAGCGTCACAGCCGACCAAAAGAGTTGTACTCGGATTGTGTCACCGTTGGTGGTCCAGATGAGGCATACTGCTATTGGATTGAACAAGGGCAATATTGGAAGAACACTCCAGGGGCTATTGATTTCGTACGGGATTATATACAGAACAATGTCAAATAGCGCGAGGCCCTGGTGCTGTTCTTTTCAAGAGCTTCCCCGTATGTAGTCAACATCTAGAACGACAGAGAAGGATCTCAGTTGAGACAGAGTCGTTTCGGCAATTGTCGTCGCCAACGACTCGCCAGCCAAAAGAGAGGGAAAAGACTTGGCGTTCCCACTTGGTGGCCTAAACAGGGGTAGTATTTAGTTCGGGTCATCTGCTATAATTCCATCAAGGAATGTGGCCGCCAAGAGCAGGTTGGCATATCACCCTAGATCCATGCTTAGAAAGGGATCTGTCACACAAGGTGAAGTATGTGGAACTATCGAGTTGTAAGGAA
>QLUL01000190.1 GCA_018725425.1 Chloroflexota bacterium | reverse complement strand
CCCTCAATATATTATCGCCAGCCGCATCCTCTGCCAAGTCCCTTGCTCTGCTGGCCCACTCCCGGAACTCCTCAGCATGATCCCTGTTGTGTTCCATCCAGTGATCGACTAATACCCGCAGCTTCTCTCTCTCATCCATAGCTACTCCTCCTAACCCGGACGAGCCGGAACCAATAATTTATTTCACCGCAGAGCACACTGAGGACACAGAGAAGACAAGTTATCAAGAAATCTCAGCGACCTCGGCGATCTCTGTGGTGAGCCGTTTTCTTTTTCCATTTTGCGCAAGAGTTTAGATCTAAGGGACTAAAGTGGCAAGAATACTTGCAACCAATTGCGATTATAGACCATACCCCCAGGCCTGTCAACTCCCCATGCCTCTTTCAAGGCTTCGCTCGGACGAGGTGGTCCCATGGGGCCAGTCGAGAAGGCGACCCCTATATACCCCGGTTGCCGGCAAGCTTGTCATCTGCTGGCCTTCGGGCTATAATAGAATAAGGTCGCCGGAAGTCGGGGTAGGCAATTTTATCACCTATGGGGTGAAAATGGAACATCTCTGGGCTCCATGGAGAATGGAGTATATTCTGGAAGAAAAGGCTGAGCGATGCATCTTCTGTGAAAAGCCAGGACAGGATACGGATGGGAAGAACTACATTGTGCGTCGGGGAGAGAGAAACTTCTCCATGTTGAACATTTATCCCTATAATCCGGGACATCTGATGGTGGCACCATATAGACATGTAGCGAGCCTGGGCGAGCTAAGTGACGAAGAGTTGCTGGAACATTTTCGACTGGTGGATCAGTCTGTTGCCATGCTGACAGGGGTGCTGCGTCCATCCGGCTTCAATATTGGGATAAACCTGGGCAAAGTGGCCGGTGCCGGAGTCGAGAGCCACATTCATACTCATATCGTGCCGCGATGGGAAGGCGATACCAACTTCATGCCGGTTATATGCGATGCAAAGGTTGTGCCCGAAGCTCTGGCAGACACCTATGCCAAGCTGGTACTTATCTCACAATTGCAACCTTAAAGACTTGACAAAAAGTTTCTATAGCGGTATGATACGTTTGGAGGTCATAAATTGGCGGGGAAGGATTTCTATCAGATTCTGGGGGTAAATCGGGGTGCCTCGGATAAGGAGATAAAACAGGCCTACCGCAAGCTCGCTCGGAAGTGTCACCCCGATGTCAACCCGGGAGATAAATCAGCCGAGGCCCGGTTCAAGGCAATAAACGAGGCCCACGAGATGCTCTCTGATCCGGAGAAACGCCGCAAGTATGATCAGTTCGGCGATAAATGGCAATTTGCGGAGCAATTCGCCGGAGCCGGTGCACAGCCCTACGGTGATTTTAGGCAGGGAGGTACCGTTTTTGAGTTTGGCGACCTGGGCGAGGGGAATCTCGGCGGCATCTTCGAGAGCCTGTTTCGCGACCATACCTTCGATCGCACAACCCATACCCGAGGACGGGATCGCAAAAAACGGGCATTGGAGCAGCCGGTTGAGTTGTCGCTCGAGGAGGCCTATTCCGGCACACAGCGAACGGTCGAGCTGGATGGCCGCCGGTTGGAGGTCAAGATTCCCCCGGGGGTCAACGATGGTTCAAGGATACGGGTGGCAGCCGGGGATGGTCAAGAGGGCGGGGACATCTACCTGATGATCTCGGTTAAACCGCACCAGCGCTTTGAACGGAAAGGAAGTGATCTCCACGTTGAGGTGCCAGTTTCCCTGACTGAGACCATTCTTGGTGGTGAGACAGAGGTGCCAACACCAAAGGGCAAGCTGGCGCTCAAGATCCCGCCCGAAACACAGAACGGCAAGGTCTTCCGCCTGGCCGGGCAAGGCATGCCGCATCTGGGCAATTCAGGCAAAGGCGACCTCTTTGCTAAGATTCGGGTAGTCTTGCCAACAAATCTAACAGAAAGGGAGAGAGATCTCTTCAAGGAGTTGAGGTCTCTGCGCGGATAATTATGAACTCAAAAGATACTGAGCCTCGCTACGTGATAAATGTCGCCGCAAGAATAGTCGGAGTCCATACGCACACGCTGCGATACTACGAACGGCTGGGGATAATCCAACCCAAACGTTCCCCAGGAAATCAGCGTCTTTACTCCGCAATGGATATTGAAAGGGTGCAGCAGATAAGGACACTGGCTGATAATCTCGGTGTTAACCTGGCCGGAGTTGAGGTGGTACTTCGGCTCACCCGGCGGATAGCCGAGATGGAGAAGCAAATGCAGGAGATGGAATCGGAGATAAGGAGGCTCAGTAAATGATAGGACCAGAGAGATTCACCGAGCAGGCTCAGGAGGTTTTGGCGGCGTCGCAGGAGCTGGTGCGAGGGTTTCGCCACAGCCAATGGGATGTGGAACACGTACTCCTGGCGCTGCTGAGTCACCAGGCCGGTTTAACCGGCGAGATACTGACGCAACTGGGCGTAGACCCTCTACAGGTACGCCAGAGGGTGCAGCAAGTTCTCGATCAAAGCCCGAAGATGGCCTATGAGAGCACTCAGGTTTATGCCACCCCTCGCATCGCGCAACTGTTCCAGAACGCCGAAGCCGAGGCTGATCGGCTGAAAGATGAGTTCATCAGCACCGAGCATCTTCTCATAGCTATGATCGGGGAAAGGGGAGGCCAGGCGGCGCAGATTCTCCAGGGTTTTGGCATAGATCAAGAGAAGATATACCGGGTGCTCCAGGACATTCGCGGTGGTCAGAGGGTGACCGACTCTCGACCAGAGAGCAAGTATCGAGCCCTGGAGAAGTACAGCCGCGACCTGACTATGCTGGCCCGCGAGGGGAAGCTGGACCCGGTTATCGGGCGCGACGAAGAGATAAAACGGGTGATGCAGGTGCTGATCCGCCGCACCAAGAACAACCCCGTCATTATTGGGGACGTTG
>QLUL01000019.1 GCA_018725425.1 Chloroflexota bacterium | reverse complement strand
AGCTTGATAAAGCCGACGATTTTTTTCGCCATGTAAAATTACTCCATCGAGTTCAAACGGCCCAGCAGCCCACACAGGGCACCCAGCCTCCTCGCAACCTAGCCCAACTCATAGCCAGCGCGCCGCAAGGGCGGCGCCGGCTTTGCTGGCAACGGGCCGTAAGCGCCAGCAGCCAAAGCAGCACCGCCCGCAGGCAGCTGTTTTTTGGCAAAGAGGCGCATCATAGCATAGTTTGGCGGGGGTGGTGTGGGTTTGGTTTGCTACAATGTGCATGGGGCCCACTGCTTGTGCGCGCGCCCCGCCACCTCCAGCCCCCCCTCATCGCGCATGCCGATCGTGACACGGCACGGCGGTAGCGTGCCCAATACACTTTTATGTCCATCCTCGTCACCGGCGGCGCCGGCTTCATCGGCAGCAACTTCGTGCTCGACTGGCTGCGCGCTTCAGACGAGCCGATCCTCAACCTCGACGCGCTCACCTACGCCGGCAACCTAGAAAACCTCGCCAGCCTAGAAGGCGATGCGCGGCACCGCTTCGTGCATGGCAGCATCGGCGATCGGGCGCTGGTGCAGCGCCTGCTGGCCGAGCACCGGCCGCGCGCCGTGCTCCACTTCGCCGCCGAAAGCCATGTGGACCGCTCCCTGCACGGCCCCGGCGCCTTCATCCAGACCAATGTGCTGGGCAGCTACGAGCTGCTCGAAGCCGTGCGCAGCCACTGGGCGGCGCTGCCCGCGGCCGAACGGGCGGCTTTTCGCTTCCTGCACGTGAGCACCGACGAAGTCTATGGCAGCCTGGAGCGCGGCGCGCCCGCCTTCACCGAGCAGCACCCCTACCAGCCCAACAGCCCCTACAGCGCCAGCAAAGCCGCCAGCGACCACCTGGTGCGCGCCTGGCACCACAGCTACGGCCTGCCGGTGCTCACCACCAACTGCTCCAACAACTACGGCCCCTACCACTTCCCCGAAAAGCTCATCCCGCTGATGATCGTCAACGCCCTGGCCGGCCAGCCCCTGCCCGTGTATGGCGATGGGCAACAAATCCGCGACTGGCTCTACGTGCAAGACCATTGCAGCGCCATCCGCCGCGTGCTCGCCGCTGGGCAAGTGGGCGAGGTCTATAACATCGGTGGCTGGAACGAAAAACCCAACCTCGAAATCGTGCACACCATTTGCGCCCTACTCGATGAACTGCGCCCACGCCCCGATGGCCAGCCCTACGCGATCCAGATCAGCTTTGTGGCCGACCGCCCCGGCCACGACCGGCGCTACGCCATCGACGCGGGCAAAATCGAGCGCACACTCGGCTGGCGGCCAGCCGAAACCTTCGAGAGCGGCATCCGCAAAACCGTGCAGTGGTATTTGGCGCACCCCGATTGGGTCGCGCATGTGCAAAGCGGCGCTTATCGCGATTGGCTTAGCCAGCGCTATGGACAAGAGGTGACAGCATGACAACACGCAAAGGCATCATCCTCGCCGGCGGTTCCGGCACCCGTTTGCACCCGGCCACGTTGGCCATCAGCAAGCAACTGCTGCCGGTCTATGACAAACCCATGATCTACTACCCGCTCAGCACCCTGATGCTGGCGGATATCCGCGACATCCTGATCATCTCCACCCCGCAGGACACGCCGCGCTTTGAGCAACTGCTGGGCGACGGCAGCCAGTGGGGGCTCAACCTGCAATACGCCGTGCAGCCCAGTCCGGACGGCTTGGCACAGGCCTTCCTGATTGGTGAACAATTCATCGGCAACCACCCCTCGGCGCTGGTGCTGGGCGACAACATCTTTCACGGTCATGATTTTCACCACTTGCTGGCCAATGCGATGGCCCGCACCACGGGTGCCAGCGTGTTCGCCTACCATGTGCACGACCCGGAGCGTTACGGCGTGGCGGAGTTCGACGCCCAAGGCAAGGTGCTGTCTTTGGAAGAAAAGCCCATGCAGCCAAAATCCAACTACGCCGTCACTGGGCTCTATTTTTATGACGACCACGTGGTTGAGATGGCCAAGACCCTCAAGCCCTCGCCTCGCGGCGAGCTGGAAATCACCGACCTCAACCGGCTGTATTTGGAACAAGGGCGGCTCAGCGTGGAGATCATGGGCCGCGGCTATGCTTGGCTGGATACCGGCACCCACGAATCGCTGCTCGAAGCGAGCCAGTTCATCGCCACCCTAGAAAACCGCCAGGGCCTCAAAGTGTCCTGCCCCGAAGAAATTGCCTTCAGGCAGCAGTGGATCGACGCCACGCAGTTGGAGAAGCTTGCGCAGCCGCTCACCAAGAACGGCTACGGTCAGTACCTGCTGCGGGTTCTCAAGGAAAAAATATACTGATGAAAGCCACCCCGCTCACCATACCCGAAGTCGTCCTCATCGAGCCCCAAGTGTTTGGGGATGATCGCGGCTTCTTCTTCGAAAGCTTCAACCAAGCGAAGTTTGAATCCGCCATCGGCCGCCAGGTCCAGTTTGTGCAAGACAACCATTCGCGCTCAAGCAAAAACGTGCTGCGCGGCCTGCACTACCAAATCCAGAACCCCCAAGGCAAGCTGGTGCGTGTCGTCCTGGGCAAAGTGTTCGATGTAGCTGTAGATTTGCGCAAATCCTCGCTTACCTTCGGCCAATGGGTTGGGGAGATTCTCTCCGCAGAAAACAAACGTATGTTATGGATACCCGAAGGTTTTGCGCATGGCTTCCTAGTGCTTTCGGATACCGCAGAGTTTCTCTATAAGACCACCGATTATTACGCACCAAAGCATGAGCGCTGCATTGCCTGGAACGACAGCACACTCAAGGTTGATTGGCCGATTGAAAAGGAACCTTCTCTCTCCGGCAAGGACGTGCAGGGTCAAGGCTTAATCAACGCAGAGGTATTCGCCTGATGCGTCAATTCTCTGCTAGCCCTGTCGAAATGGTCGCCAGTTTTTGGCGTAATCGACAGCTCATCCTGCAAATGAGCAAGCGCGAGGCCATAGGGCGTTACCGTGGGTCCGTGATGGGTTTGGCTTGGTCATTCTTCAATCCCCTGCTCATGCTCGTCATTTACACCTTTGTGTTTTCAGTTGTCTTCAAGGCGCGCTGGGGCCTGGGGGCTGATGAGAGCAAAACCGATTTCGCCATCATCCTGTTCGTTGGCCTCATTGTTCATGGGTTGTTCGCGGAATGTGTCAACCGAGCGCCCGGCCTAATCATTACCAACGTCAACTATGTTAAAAAAGTCGTCTTCCCACTAGAGATCTTGCCCTGGATCGCATTTGGTTCTGCGCTGTTTCACGCCATCATCAGTCTTATCGTGCTCTTGCTGGCGAAAGTCGTGCTCAACCAGCACATACCGCTGACGGCGGTTCTGCTTCCGCTTGTACTAACCCCGCTTGTGTTTGGGATAATGGGGATGGCGTGGTTTCTGGCTGCGTTGGGCGTTTATTTGCGCGATGTCAGCCAGGTCGCCGGCTTGTTTACTACCGCCATGCTCTTCATCTCCGCTGTGTTTTTCCCGATCACCGCTTTACCAGAGCGCTTCCAATTTTGGCTTCAGTTTAATCCGCTTGCCGTCATTATCGAACAGAGCCGCAGCGTTTTGATATTCGGACAGCTTCCCAATCTCATTTCGTGGTCCGCCATGATGGGCTTGGGGCTGGTGATGGCTTGGGTCGGTTTCGCCTGGTTTCAAAAGACTCGCAAGGGGTTTGCCGATGTCCTCTGAAATTGCCATCAGCGTACAAAATCTCTCCAAATGCTATCAAATATACGACAGGCCGCGTGATCGCCTTTTTCAGATGTTTTCACGGGGGCGAAAACAGTATTTCCGTGAATTCTGGGCGCTAAAGGATGTTTCGTTTGAAATAAAGCGGGGCGAAACCTTAGGAATCATTGGTCGAAACGGTTCTGGCAAATCAACTTTGCTGCAATTACTATGCGGAACACTTAGCCCGACAAGCGGAACTATCACCATCAAGGGAAAGGTTGCAGCGCTGCTCGAACTTGGCGCGGGCTTTAACCCGGAGTTCACGGGTAGGGAGAACGTCTTTTTAAGTGCGTCTCTTTATGGCATGACAAATGAACAGACCGCCGAGCGTTTTGATCAGATTTTGTCCTTTGCGGACATCGGTCAGTTTATCGACCAACCGGTAAAAACATACTCCAGTGGGATGTTCGTCCGGCTTGCGTTTGCCGTCATAGCTCATGTTGATGCCGATATCCTGGTGGTTGACGAAGCGCTTGCCGTTGGCGATGCCTATTTTGTCCAGAAATGCATGCGCTTCCTCCGAGGCTTTACGGAACGGGGAACGTTAATCTTCGTTAGCCACGATTCCACGGCGGTTGTCGGGCTGTGCTCAAGCGCTTTGTTGCTTGACAAGGGTATACTTCAATTCGGTGGTACTCCTAAAGAAGCCACAGACTTTTATTTGGCCAGCCTTAATGAAAACCTAGCGATAGCAGATTCAAGCATTGAGAGACAGCCTGAATGCAATTACGTTGCTGACGCACTTAAAGAGTTTGGCTCTGGTGCAGTAAGAATTGTCTCAGTTCGTCTCTCTAATGCGGATGGTTCAAGCATATCGTCAATTTCAGGCGGGGAAAAGATACGCCTCACCATTGAATGCCTTTCTACTTTAGATGTGATTAATCCAATAGTCGGTTTCTTGGTCAGAGATAGATTAGGTCAGGTTGTTTTTGGGATGAATTCAATTTACGCAAAGAAAGGGCGGCTCGATAGAATTATTAAGGATCGCCCGGTCGAGGTTACGTTAAGCTTTCATATGCCAACTCTCCAAGCTGGTGACTACAGCTTGGGAGTAGCAGTTGCGGAAGGAACGCAGACAAATCATATCCAACATCATTGGATTCATGATGCGCTGATACTTCCTTTTAGACCTTCCAGAACTGTTTCTGGAATTATTGGAATTGAATTGGACTCAGTCGAGGTCTGTTAAGGATTTTTTATGTGCAATGCTTGGTGTTACGATTTTGGTAAGAAAGCGAAGAAATATATTATTCCTTCATATACATTGCTAGAGGTTGGTTCGCGAGACGTTAATGGAACACTTCGAGACTTGTTGATGGATTCGGTAAGGGAATATGTTGGCGTGGATCTATTTGACGGCAAAGGCGTAGATCGAGTAGTGAGCGTACTTGAGTTAAACGCCATATATAGCGAAAGCACGTTCGATATGGTTTTATCGACAGAGATGCTTGAGCACTGCTTCGAATGGAGAGAAGCCTTGTTGCAGATGTTGCTTGTTTTAAAGCCAGGCGGCATCTTGCTGATTACCACGCGTTCTCCTGGTTTCGAATTGCATGATTACCCTGCTGATCACTGGCGGTTTTCAAAGGAGGATTTTGAGCACGTATTTTCCCCGATAGGAGAAATTCTTGAAATTGAAAATGACATGACGCTCGGCTGGCCTTGTGGAATTGGAATTATTCTCCGTAAAATATGTGATAACAATGCATTAAAAGAGTGGCGTGATTGGCTTGATAAGTTTTCGGTCTACGCAATGCAGCACGAAATTAAAACTTCACCTAAGGCCACTCGAAATAATGAGAATGAAGGAATCATTTTCGATCAATATAGTCGCTACAAAGCTTCGGCAGACTTGCTGACGCAGGCGGGTTTAGCCACTGGGAGTTCAGTGCTTGACGTAGGTAGCGGTCCGGAATGCCTGTTTGGGCAATTTATACCCGGAGCAACTATTAATTATGTTGATCCTCTAATTCAAGGAAGGCCTCAAAATGGATATATTAGTGGTAACGTTTTTTCTGCCGAATTAGACGGGCGTGTGTTCGATTACGTAACTGCCGTTGATGTACTGGAACATGTCCCTCCAGAGTCACGTAACGTGTTCCTGGATAGACTGGCGTCATTAAGCAAGAAAGCAATTCTCCTTGGCTTTCCCTCCGCTGAGTCGTGCGATGCGCTTGCGATTGACAAGGCTGTAGACCAACAATACCGAACCATTTTTGGGCGAGATTATTCATGGCTGGAGGAACATCACAGATTTGGACTGCCTTCTCTTACTGAGACAGTAGAGCATCTTGGCCAATTGGGTTGGTATTGCCAAACAATTGGTCACGGCCATGCGCCTTGGCTGCAAGAACTTTTAGCTTTCGTGGTCTGTACGTGGGAAATTCCAGATCTAAAACATATTGTCCTGGAAGCGAGTGAAAACTTTAATCGGACCCTCTATCCTTCAGATTTCAAGGAGCCGCATTATCGACAATTTGTAATTGCTTCACGCGAACTATTACCTGCTATTACGTTACCAGTTGGCGAGAATATAGATTTGGAGGCTGAGTCGTTATTTCGTAAGCTAATGGACGAGACATTGCACAAATATTTTGTTGTGAGTTTGCGGAAGCTAATCGAGAACGACGCGGCATTGGTAATGCGTGATGCAGCTGTAGCGGAGCGTGATGCAGCTGTAGCGGAGCGTGATGCAGCTGTAGCGGAGCGTGATGCAGCTGTAGCGGAGGGTGATGCAGCTGTAGCGGAGCGTGATGCGGTTTCGACACTAATTAAAACCATCAAGAACAGCGCTTCGTGGCGCCTGACGCAGCCTTTGCGTTTTGTTGCTCGGCTGGTTCGCTACGGTCTTACCAATCAAGATCGACAACAAATGACGCAAGCGCTACGCCACCACTACCACAGCCTGCCGTTGCCCGCGGCTGTGAAAAACATGGCCAGATTTGCCTACCGCCGGATGTATCGCAAAATTGTTCGGTCAATCGCTCACAGATCATTGCGATATACGCAGTTCCATGCACCAGAAATCAGGCCCTTAGCTCAGAAGGATGACAAGCCAGACTATTTCGTTTGGGGTGTCATTGATTGGTATTTTCGGCATCAGCGCCCTCAACAATTGGCGCTGGCGCTGGCTGCAACAGGCCGACGGGTTTTCTACATTTCTTCAGATCTGGTGGATGACGAACGTGACGGCTTTGAGGTTGATGCGCTGGATGCTTCAGGCGAGCTTTTTCAGATCAAGTTGTTTGCCAAGGGTGCGCCTTCCATTTACTCGGATGCCCCGAGTCTGGAAACCGTTTCTAAGCTCAAGCGAAGCATCGGTGAAGTATTGGATTGGGCTGATTGTAGGCAGATCGTTTCGCTGGTTGATCATCCCTTTTGGTACGGCATAGCTTCTGTACTGCCCAACAGCCGACTGCTCTATGACTGCATGGATCACCACGAAGGCTTTGGCAACAATGCTGAATCACTGATGCAATTAGAGAAGCAACTGCTGAGCGAAGCGGAACTGACGATCACCACATCCACCTGGCTAAACGACACGATCACTCCCCACGCCAGGCATTGTGCGCTGATCCGCAATGCGGGCGATTACGAACACTTTGCAAAAGTTCCGGTTAGCATTTATCGTGATCCACAGGGTCGTCGAGTCATTGGCTACTACGGTGCAATTGCAGAGTGGTTTGACTTGGATCTGGTCGAAGCTGTCGCCAGGCAACATCGGGACTGCTCCGTACTGTTGATCGGAGCCGATACCGTTAATGCAAAGTCAAAGCTGGTAGATCTGAATAACGTTACCTTCACAGGTGAAGTGCCCTACAGTGTGCTGCCTCATTATCTACATGGCTTCGATGTCTGTCTGTTACCATTCAAGGTTATCCCGCTGACCTTGGCGACGAATCCGGTCAAAGCCTACGAATATCTGGGTGCGGGGAAACCTATCGTGAGTGTCGCCTTGCCGGAAATGGCGCAGTTTGGTGGGTTGGTATTCGTGGCGGACGGTAAAGATGCTTTCCTCGGCGCAGTCAGCAAAGTGTTAAGCCAACCAGAACCAGACGCCCTGATCCAACAGCGTAAAGCCTTAGCAAAAGGGCAAACCTGGCAGCACCGTGCTGAAGTGCTCATTCAGCAAGCCGAATCGGCCTCTCGTGACGCCAAAGTAAGCATTGTTGTTGTGACCTACAACAACATTGAACTCACCCGTGCGTGCTTGGATAGCCTGGGTGAATACAGTCAGTACGAGCCACTAGAAATCATTGTGGTTGATAACGCTTCCAGTGATGGCTCGCCGGCCTTCTTGTCAAAATGGGTTGCCAGCGGCGTGAATCGCAAGCTGATCCTTAACGAGGATAATCGGGGTTTTGCTGCTGCAAACAACCAAGGGCTGGCTGTTGCTAGTGGTGAGTACCTAGTAATGCTCAACAACGACACCTATGTTACGCCGGGCTGGATTCGCACTCTCGTTCGACATCTTCAAAGAGATAAAACCATAGGTCTGATCGGCCCGGTAACGAACAATATCGGCAATGAGGCTAAGGTCGATATTGACTATGCGTACATGGAAGAGATGTTGATTAAGTCTGCTGCCTACACACGCCGACGTATTGGACAAGCTTTCCCCCTAAGAACTGTCGCCTTCTTCTGCGTTATGATGCCCCGGGCAACGTACGAACGAGTCGGCACATTGGATGAGGCTTTTGGCCGTGGATTCTTTGAAGATGATGATTACTGCCGCCGTATCGATCAACTCGGATTGCGTATTGTATGTGCCGAGGATGTGTTTATTCATCATCATCTATCGGCTTCATTCAACAAACTGAAGCAGCAAGAGCGGGAAAAACTGTTTGAAGCAAACAAGAAGATCTATGAGGCCAAGTGGGGGAAATGGGTAACACATAGATATCGGGCTCAAAACAGTGTCGCGTCTAAATTGAGCGAAAAGTCGGAAAATGATTCTAAAAATGAGTAAAACAGCCTCCCTGCAGAATCTTTACTCGTACGCTCCGCAATGGGCTAGAATGGGTGTGTGTTGAATGGCATTTTTTCAAGGGCCTGTTAAAATTAGGCACAAAATTCTTTGCGTTGTAGGCACTCGTCCTGAGGCCATAAAGATGGCTCCGATCATACTCGGGTTGAAAAAGCAACCTTGGGCTGATGTGCGCGTTCTGGCCACGGCCCAGCATCGCCATATGCTGGATCAGGTGCTGAACTTCTTCAGCATCGATCCAGACATTGATCTCGATATCATGCGCCCCAATCAGGCGCTCACCACGTTGACTGCGCGACTGCTTCTGGATTTGGATGATGTGTTGCAGACCGAGAAACCTGATGTAGTTCTTGTTCAGGGCGACACCACCACAGTGATGACCGTGGCGCTCGCCTGTTTTTATCACCGGATTCCCATCGGACATGTGGAAGCTGGTTTACGCACATGGGATATGCAAAACCCCTTCCCTGAAGAAGCCAACCGAGTGATTGCCGGGAAGTTGGCTCGTTGGCACTTTGCCCCGACTGAGGGCTCGCGTCAGAACCTGTTGCGCGAGGGGGTTTCGGATAGCAAGATCATTGTCACAGGCAACACCGTCATCGATGCGCTTTTGATAGCAGTAGCGAAGAACCTAGAGATTGGCATCGAGTTAGATGACAATAAACGTTTGATATTGATTACGTCACACCGTCGGGAGAATTTTGGAGAGCCGTTCCGCAACATCTGCCGGGCGTTGAGAACGCTTGCAGAACGTAATCATGATGTTCATTTTCTATACCCAGTGCACCCCAACCCGAATGTGAAAAATGTCGCGCATGAGATGCTCGGAAAATGTCCGAACATTCATCTTTGCGAACCCTTGGACTATGCGCCGTTTGTTGCAGCCATGAAGCGTTCCTATCTGATCATCAGTGATTCGGGCGGGGTGCAAGAAGAGGCTCCGGCTCTGGGCAAGCCTGTACTGGTGTTGCGGGACGAAACTGAACGGCCGGAGGCTGTAGAGCTTGGAGTCGTCAAACTTGTGGGCTCGAACTATGATCGTATTGTCAAAGAGGCGCAGAGCCTGTTGGATGATGAGGCGGCTTATCGAATGATGGCGCGCGGGATATCCCCATACGGTGATGGGCATAGTGCAGAGCGGATCGTTGAAACGCTGAGAGCGCACTTTTCGTAATGCGCCTTTTGTATTTGTCGCCAGTTCCTTGGCTGAGCTTTTCCCAGCGGCCGCACAAGTTTGTCGAGTGGTTTCATGGGCGTACCGGAGATGAGGTGCTTTGGGTTGATCCATACCCAACCCGCTTCCCTTCGCTGTCTGACTTACGTCGCTTGGGGGCAAAGGAGGATAGGCATCAGTGTTCAAACCCTCCGTGGCTTCGGGTAATTCGGCCTCCTGCATTGCCGATCGAGCCGCTGCTAGGGTCTGGCTGGGTGAATGCATTATTGTGGCAGCGGTTGTTCTGTGAGCTTGATGCCTTCGATAATCAACATGGGACCTTGTTAGCGATAGGCAAGCCGTCGGCGTTGGCCTTGGCGATGGTGAGTCGGTTCAGGGGCGGTGCCTCTTTGTATGACGCCATGGATGATTTCCCAGCGTTCTATGCGGGTCTTTCTAGTTTGGCTATGCGCCGGCGAGAGAAGCAGCTGGTACGTCGTGTGTGCACTGTACTGGCTTCATCGACTGCCATTCAGCAGCGTTGGTCTACCCTCAGGGGAGATGTGCGGCTGGTGCATAACGGGCTGGATCTGAATGTGTTGCCACCCCCAAAAACCATCGATTCTACTCGGACCCAAAAGGTGTTTGGCTACCTGGGGACGATTGCTAGCTGGTTCGACTGGGAGTGGGTCATTCAGCTGGCAAAGGCGAGACCATTAGATGAGGTGCGGTTGATCGGTCCGGTATTTTCTCCCGTACCGTTACCTATGCCACAAAATATTAAAATGCTGCCTGCCTGCAATCATCAGGCAGCGTTGGTCGCCATGCAGGATTTCGATGTTGGGTTGATTCCGTTCAAAAAAAATGAATTAACGGCGTCAGTTGATCCTATCAAGTATTACGAATACCGTGCATTGGGGTTGCCGGTGATTTCCACAGACTTTGGCGAGATGGCGCTACGCTTCAACGAAGAGGGCGCATTTATCAGCGCTGGGATAGAGGATATCAATTGTCTGGTTTTAAAAGCGTTTGAATTCAGACCAGACACGAATCAAGTCTTGAAATTTGCAGCATCTAACTCTTGGAGCATTAGGTTTGACCGCGCAGGGATTTTGTAGAAGCGAAGTGGATGTCTGTGTATCGAACTCAATCGATAGGCATGGTCAAGGCGGTATAGTTTGCGATCTCATTATTAACCCGGCAATCAAATAGCCGCGTCAGCGGCATACCGTACCGCCGAATGTTTGAAGTAATCCATCACCCGCTCCGGGGTTTTAGCCAAGCGCTCCATGAAGGCGCTCGCCATGTCCCGGAAGGCCCCTTTGCTGCGGGCGCGGTCTGCGCTGCGCAATTCGGTTTTGAAATCCCGGTTCAGGTATTCGTCGGGGTTGATCTCGGGCGAGTACGGCGGCAGATAAAAGACCTCAATGCGATCGCTGCGCTCGGCCAGCCAGGCGGTGACGAGCTTGGCGTGATGCACTTTCAGATTGTCCAGGATCAGGAACACCTTCTGACTGCTGTCGGCAATCAGGCGCTCCATGAAGCCAATGAACAAGTCGGTGTTCATGGCCTCCTCAATGAACTCAAAGCGCACCAACCCTTGGTTGCTGATGGCCGAGACCATCGTCAGCCCATGGCGCTTGCTCGGCGCTGCCAGGACGGGCGTTTGTCCCGCAGGCGCGTAGCCACGCAGCCAGTGACCGTCTTGGGCCACTGCCGTTTCGTCGCCCCAGTAGATGACCGCGCCTTGCTCCTTGGCCCGCGCCGCAATCGCTGGGTAGGTGTCGTTGAGCCACTGCTGGACTTTGACTGGGTTTTGCTCCAGTGCCCGCTTGATGGGCCGCTGCGGCGTGTAGCCCCAGCGCAGCAGGTATTCGCCGACGGTGCGAATGGGCATATCGATGTCGAACAAGGTCTTGATCAATTGCATCACGGCGCGGCGATTCCACAGGGCAAAGGGCAGACTCATCTGCGTGGGGTTCTCGCCGATGATGATCGAGCGCAGATGCCATTCTTGGGCCAGAGTCAGGGTGCGACCAGAAAGGTAGCGCCGACCTCGGGTCTGGGACTCCCCATACGTCAGAATAGTTGTCGCCTCGATAGAACCAAAAACCCTGGGGCGGCGAAGAAAGACGAACATGGCCCGATACGGACAAGCATTCAAAGACAAGGCGCTAGCCCGCTTGCTGGCACCCGAG
>QLUL01000189.1 GCA_018725425.1 Chloroflexota bacterium | reverse complement strand
GATGAACACGTGAACCGGGCCATCCAACGTCAACTCCGCCGGCTGGATCCAGGTATTGATGTGTTGGCTATCAATGATCCAGATGCACCGCCGGCAGAGACATCCGATTCTGACATTCTTCTCTGGATAGAGAAAAGCGGCTATATTCTGGTGACAGAAAACCGTAGTACTATACCAGGACATCTGGCTGAACATATTGCTGCTGGTAGGCACATCCCTGGCATTTTCTGGATTAGGCCGCATGCTAGCCTCCATTCAATAATTGAGGAGCTTTACCTAATTTGGGCGGTATCTACCGCTGATGAATATGAAGGTCGCACCTTGTTAATTCCACTATAATTGGGATAAATCGGAAGTGGCAGAAGATATAAAAGAGTATTATTGGGAGTAGGATTTGGGGAATTAAGGGAAGAGCAGAAAGGATTAAAATGTATTTTGTAAGTTTGACCCCAAAGCTAAGTCTCTATGATCTGTTTTTGAAATGCAATAAACAAGTCTGACCCCGAAAGACGATTCTGAAAATGAATGTGAGACGCTTTATACAGAAGATATGAAGGATGGATTGGTTATTGAGGGGAGACTCAAGATAGAGAATCCTTTTAAACAGATGGAAATTGGATAAGCAATGAAGAAAAGTAGCCTGTCCCCTTTTAGTTCCGCATTCGCTATATTCTCGGGGAGCACCCTGACTGAGAAGTGACCAACCTGGACAAGCTCACCTATGCCGGAAACCTGGAGAACCTGAAGGATGTCGAAAATGAGCCTCGATATCACTTCGCTAAAGGTGACATTGCTGATAGGGAACTTCTTGATAAGCTCCTCGGTCAGGGCTTTGCAGAAGACCATTGCCGAGCTCTCGACCTTGTCATACAGCAAGGTAAGCCCCACTCCCTCATTACTTTTGTCGCCGATCGCCCAGGGCACGACCGGCGCTATGCATTGGAAACTTCAAAAACAGACCGTCAATTGGGTTGGAGACCAGCCATCCCCCTCGAGGAGGGACTCAGGGAAACCGTCCAGTGGTATATTCAAGATAAGTCCTGGTGGCAGCGAATGAGGGTGAGAGGGTGAGAGCCCTCGCACCTTCACATCTTCGGCTTCTAGGAATGGACGATTTAAAGGTAAGAAGACAGCGCAGGGTAATGTGGTGAAGATCATCTGGACAAGACATGCGATAGAGCGTCAGAAGCAGTGGGAGAGGAGACTTAGCATTACGCGTCAGGAAGTAGAGGATTTGCTGCTGAATCCTCAACAGATCGTGCCCGGGGATCGGAATGCCCTGGTTGCCCAGACAAGAAGGGGTAACGGGCTACTGCGCGTGCCTTTTATCGAAATAAGTGGGGGGAGACAGATTCTGACCATATACTGGACTAGTAGAGTAGAGAAATACTGGAGGGAGGGATGCAATGCGAATTCGTTATGACCGGGAAGCGGATGTGCTTCTCTTGGCGCTTCGCGATGAGCCCCCTGTTGATGCCGTTGAGGAGCCGGGGGGAGTGATTGTGAGTTACGGAGAAAACGGAGAGGCGGTAAGTGTAGAGTTCCTCCATGCCTCCGCTCGGCAGTTGCTCCGGCCAGGAGAAGTCAGCGTAACACTCCAAACCGAAACCGTTGGATAGGGAAGGAGTGCCTTGAAGGTAGTGGTAATTGGAGCAAGCGGTCAACTGGGAAGCGACCTTTGTCGCGTTTTACCAGATGTTAAAGTTATTCCTCTGACTCATGCCGATGTTGAAATTACCGATATGGACTCGGTAAAAGCTGCTTTCACCAGGCACCGACCGGATATGGTAATTAACACCGCACTCGGTGCTGGATAATTACCATCTTCGGCTATTAGGGATGGATGACATGAGGCCCTGGCAGGAAGCACTTAAAGATTATATGATAAGGAAGGGACATATCAAGCGATAAGGAGGAAGCGTTTGCCGAGGATAAACCTCGGCGCTACTGATGGCTGAACGCTTACGAGGAGGAGGTGACTATCAGTGCAAAAGATTATTTTTCGTGCCGAAATCTTTAAGGAGGGTAATCTCTATGTATCCATTTGTCCAGAGCTCAATGTTTCAAGCTTTGGAGAGACTGTTGAGGAAGCGAAGCATTCTCTTTATGAGGCGGTAGAGGCTTTCATTTTGAAGAATGTCAAGCAATGGGAACACTTGAAGAGGTAATGAGCGAAAAAGGAGGTTTTTGATGATTACCAGATATTTGCGTGAAGCTATGTGTCGAGCCAAATATAAAATCCTGGAAGACGGGACTTATTATGGGTGGATTGAGGAGCTGCCCGGTGTGTGGGCTGCTGCTGATAGTCTTGAAGATTGCCGGGATGAGCTGGAGTCGGTGGTTGAAGATTGGCTGCTTCTAGGTTTAAGACTGGGGCATAATATTACTCCTTTAGGAGGCATTGACCTGAAAATGCCGGTTACGGTGGGACAGTCAGAATGACTGGCCGTCTTACGCCGGTATCCTGGGATACCCTGGTGCAAAAGCTGCGCAATATGACTTTTGAAGGGCCTTACCGCGGTGGGAAACACTATTTTATGCTAAAGGATGATTTTAGGTTAACCATTCCTAATCCTCATTCTCAAGATATTGGTGTTCCTTTATTGAAAGAGATACTTAAACGTGCCGGCATAACCCGGGAGGAATGGTTGGCAGGCAGCAAACGAAAATAGGAATCCGGAGGCCGAAATGTTAGAAGTGAAGGAATACGACCTACCTGGCGTAAAGACTTACGACTTGAAGGTAATCCCTGACGAAAGGGGCTTCTTCTCCGAAGCCTTAAGAAGCGACTGGAAAGAGCTTCTTGGAGGGGACGAGATAGCTCAGGCTAATGTGTCCTTTAGCTACCCAGGAATTATAAGAGCCTGGCACCGGCACTTAAGGGGGCAGGTTGACTATTTTCTGGTGCTT
>QLUL01000188.1 GCA_018725425.1 Chloroflexota bacterium | reverse complement strand
GGCTCACTGCTGTTGCTATTGTCTTTCTATCGCGCTTATGTTAAAGTAAGTAGGAATATACCATTAATTGAAGTGAGTCAACTATGATTAAATCGCAAGTAAATGAAACGGAACAGAGGGCATATCCCTCAAGTCGCGTCTCAATAAAGCTGCTGCTTGAAGCCGGGGTTCACTTCGGCCACCAGAAGAGGCGCTGGAACCCCCGCATGAGAAACTATGTGTTCACGCAACGAAATGGCGTGCATATCATCGACCTGCAGCAGACCCTGATTAAGCTACAAGAGGCTCGCAACTTCGTGAGAGATCTGATAGCCAATGGGGGAGACATCATCTTCGTGGGGACCAAGAAGCAAGCCCAGGACGTAATCGAAGAGGAAGCCAGGCGTTGCGGTGCATACTACGTCAACCGGCGTTGGCTGGGGGGGATGTTGACTAACTTTGCGACCATCCAGGCGCGGATCGATTACCTCGTCCGCCTGGAGGATCGCAGGAGCAGGGGCGAATTTGCCCTCCTGCCGAAGAAAGAGGCATTGAAGCTGGAGAAGCAAATCTATCGCCTCAACCAGTTGTTTGGCGGGGTTAAAGAGATGACCAAGATACCGGGGGCGATGTTTGTGGTCGATCTGATGAAAGAAAAGATCGCCGTCACTGAGGCCAGGCAACTAGGGGTCCCACTAGTAGGCATCGTGGATACTGACTGCGATCCCCGGGAGGTCGATTACCCGATCCCGGCCAATGATGATGCCATTAAGTCAGTCAGGCTCATATGTAGCGTAATGGCCGACGCAGTGCTCGACGGCAAGGCGGGAATCGAATCTCTCGGTGAAGAAATAGTCATGGGGGAGATGCCGGAAGAGGCAGCGGAACTGCTCTTATCTCCTCCGCTCGGTGAAGAGTAAGAAGAAGTTGGTTATAGGTGATAGGTTACGGGTTATAGGGGCACCCATTACCTATTACCCATAACCGGGGAGTAGAAATGCAGGTTACTGTTGAGAAGATAAAGGAGTTGCGCCAGAGGACCGGCGTCGGAATCATGGATTGCAAGAAGGCCCTTCTGGATTGTGAGGGCGATCTCGATATTGCCACGGCCAAGTTGAGGGAACGGGGGTTCTCCATTGCCCAGAAGAATAAGGGGCGCACCCTGAAATCGGGCATGGTCGAATCTTATGTGCATGGCGGGGGGCGCATCGGAGTGTTGGTCGAGGTGAATTGCGAGACTGACTTTGTTGCTCGCACCCCAGATTTCAGGGAATTAGCGCATGACCTGGCAATGCAGATAGCTGCTTGTGCCCCGGAAGCCATTTCCCCGGACGAAGTCCCGGCGGGGGATGATGCCGACGGTACTTACCTCTTGCTCCAGCCTTTCATCAAAGACCCCCAGAAAACAGTGCAGGACGTCATCTTTGAGGTCATCGCCAGAGTCGGGGAAAATATTCGCGTGAATAGATTTGCCCGCTTCGAGCTGGGTGACTAAAGAAGGAAGGAGGATAGGCTGAAGACTGAAGCAATCTAACAGCCTTCAGCCTTCAGTCTAAAAGCCTAATTAGTTCCACAATGAATCAACCCAAGTTCAAGCGCATCTTGCTCAAGCTCAGCGGGGAGGCTCTTCTCGGTGACAGTCAGTTCGGCATTGACCCCGATGTCTTAGACGATATTGCCGAGCAGGTCAAGAAAGTGCTGGGGATGGGGGTCGAGGTGGCCATCGTTGTTGGTGGAGGGAATATCTGGAGAGGAAGCGCGGCGGAAGCAAAGGGAATGGACCGCTCCACGGCGGATTACGCCGGCATGCTCGCTACCATGATCAATGCGTTGGCCCTTCAGGATGCAGTGGAGAAGAAGGGGATCACTGTCAGGACGCAGAGCGCTATCCTGATGCAGTCGGTGGCTGAACCTTATATCAGGCGGCGGGCCATCCGTCACCTGGAGAAAGGAAGGGTAGTTATCTTCGCCGCTGGAACGGGGAATCCCTATATGACCACCGATACCGCAGCCGCCCTCCGAGCAGTGGACATCGGTGCGGACATCCTGTTGATGGCCAAGAACAAGGTCGATGGGGTCTATGATTCCGACCCGCTGAGCAACAAAGCAGCCAGGAAGTTCAAGCAGTTGAGCTACATGGAAGCGCTGAATAAGCGGCTGGAAGTGATGGATTCAACTGCCTTCGCCCTCTGTATGGAGAACCACCTTCCAGTCCTCGTTTTTAACCTTCAAGCCCCCCACAGTATCGAGCAGGCAGTAATGGGGAAGGATATCGGCACATTGGTCTCCGATCATGAGTATTGAGTATTGAGTTTTGAGGAGAGGGGAGGCCTCGAAACTCAGCACTCAAAACTCTAAACTGGAGGAGAGATGATAAGTGATGTCCTTGTTGCCACTGAGGCCAAGATGGCCAAATCCGTTGAAGTGCTGCGAAGAGAATTGGCCATTCTGCGCACCGGGCGTGCCAGCCCCAGCCTTCTGGAGCACATCCGCGTTGACTACTATGGTACCCCTACTCCCTTGAATCAGCTCGCCAGCATCTCCGCCCCGGAGGCCCGGATGCTCATCATACAGCCCTGGGATAGAGGGGTCTTACCCACCATCGAGAAGGCCATCATCAAATCGGACCTCGGGCTCAACCCCACCAGTGACGGCAGCGTAATCAGGCTGGTGATCCCGCAACTCACTGAGGAGCGCCGCAAAGAGCTGGTAAAATTAGTGCGCAAGAGGGTTGAAGAGAGGCGCATCGCCGTTCGCAACATAAGGCGGGAAGCCCTGGAGAAACTGCGCGAGATGGAGAGGGAAAAGGAGATATCGGAGGATGAGGAGAAACGAGCCTTAAACCAGCTTCAGGTGCTGACCGACAGCTTGATTGAAAAGCTTGATCAAGTAGGCAAGGACAAAGAGATCGAGGTTCTGGAGACGTGAGTCACGAGTCACGAGTCACGAGTCGAGAG
>QLUL01000187.1 GCA_018725425.1 Chloroflexota bacterium | reverse complement strand
TCATCACTGAACCATCCTCCCTTTACATAGCTTTCCACTTCAATGGCCAATTTTTCTGGAAGATCAATTAGAAAAAGCAACCTGACTCTTACAGGGATATTTTGTATCATACATACAACAGGAGGGTTACTTGTGGTTGAAGTTGAATAATGGATTAACCCTTGCAACATACGTGAAGCCATATTTGCTTATGATTGAAGCGTTTCGAGTTTGGAGGATTCCCCTGGCCCAATCTTCCGAGCAATTTCAATTTACGTATCCAGCTCACTGGCCGAGCCCAGCCCTCACCATATGGTCTCCACTTCCAGCTCGAACCCGGAAAGGACTTTAGATTGAACCTTGCCTTTCCTCGTCACTTCCTGGACAAGCGCAAGTTTGCCTTCTCGATTCTCATATACAGCAATGCTCCTGTCCCCCGGGTCTACTACCCAGTACTCCTCTACCCCATGTTTTTCATAGACCTTGAATTTCTTCTTCAGATCGTAATACGCCGTTGTGGGGGATAGAATCTCGACCACCAGATCAGGCGCCCCTTTTATCCTCTCCTCCTCAATCATATTAAGCCTCTCCCTGGAGATGAAGATTATATCCGGTTGATAGGTCTCCGTCTCCTCAAAGTAGACATCTATGGGAGCGTAAAGAACAACGCCTAATTGCTGTTCGTGAACGAAATTGGAAAGCGTCAGCATTAAGCTCGCGGAAATAATCTGGTGGTAAGTTGAAGGTGCCGCTGTCATAACGAGATTTCCTCCTATGAGCTGGTAAGGAGCGCCTTCAGGAAGTTTAGCATAATCCTGGTAGGTGTAACCCCCCTTTTGTGGAACTTCTATCACGTTCGCCATGCGATCCCCCTCTTCATTTAAACCTGCTTGAGCTAATTGACTATAGTATACCATACATGACTACGCCATTGGCGAAAAACTGAAGCTATTTGAAGCTAGCAAGCGCCGGAACATCCGTTGTATTTAATTTTTCTATATCCCAGTCCTTCCCGCCCCTACGAGTAGAATAATATTTTACAATTTTGGGGATCCAGTAAGTTGGATTCTCCAGGACTAAAAAGTCTTCGGCAAAAAGAGGTTCTACTTTAATTCCCGCCTCTTGGTAAACACCAAATACTTTTTCCATATGATATAAATTAGTAATAATCCCGATGTTCTTAAAACCGAATTTATCAATAATGGGTTTACAAGCTGCGGCCTCTCCGGAAGTTGCCAAAGATATCTCTTGCAAAATCATTGCTTTTGCCGGAACATCATAATTTCTTTCTATAAAATCCCTCACAACCCGAGCTTCAGAAGGATATTTATGTGCTCTTTTTATCGCTTCGGCACTAAAATCAGGAATAGCAAAAATCGATTCTTTGGGATTAAGGTTATATCTTACACTAATAGTATGACCTCCACTGAGTAAAAGCTTTGAGACCAGGCCCCTTTTATAAGTTATTCCTCCGGCCCTAGCTCGCATTTCGGTATGAAAAGCAGGCACTATTTTATTCCTCTTTTTAATTACCCTGGCGCAGGAAATAACAGCTACATCAAGCATTACCCTTTCCTTCTCATGGCTTCGGAGAAAAAGCCCCGCTCATCAGGAATTACCTTTAAGTCGTAGGTCTTTACGCCGGGTAGGTTGTACTCCCTTACTTTGGACATTTTACCCCTTTAATTAAGTCAGTTAGTCGTCATGCTGGCTTACAATGTCCTCATTTGACCTGGTTGAGAAGTTTAAAATATCGCTCCCTGTTTAAACCGGCGGTCATCAAGTTACTGCAAATATGGGTTACTGGAACTTGCCGGGGACTGGTCTTGATAACCACCGGTCTCTTTACTCCTGGTTTAGTCAATATGATATGGTCTCCCTTCCGCCGCTTAACTACGAAACCTTCTAGCTCAAACACCTTAATCAAGGTCTGATAGTGAGCTGGAGTGATTCTTGGCACCGAGGTTACCTACCCAGTTGATAGAAGTTCTTCTACGAGCGGTCTTCGGCAGGTCCAGGCATCAAGTTCTTTAATAAAGCCGGTTTCGCTCATTACCTCTTCAAGTGTTCCCATTGCTTGACATTCTTCAATGAAAGCCTCTACCGCCTCATAAAGAGAATGCTTCGCTTCCTCAACAGTCTCTCCAAAGCTTGAAACATTGAGCTCTGGACAAATGGATACATAGAGATTACTCTCCTTAAAGATTTCGGCACGAAAAATAATCTTTTGCATTGCTAGTCACCTCCTCCTCGTAAGCGTTCAGCCATCAGTAGCGCCGAGGTTTATCCTCGGCAAACTTCTACATTTTGGTGGGTTTCGTTTCACTACACCCACCCTACAAGCTTACCCATCACCTATCACTTAGCCAAAAGCCTGCCGCTGATATCTATGCGTGTCACCCTATCACTCCATCAAATCTTTCGGGGCCTTGCGGCCTCTTTCTGTTCGATCGAAGTCGCTGTCGAAGCTAACGATTGTAAGGCCGTATTTCTCTGCGGCTACGTATTGATAGGCATCGTCAAAGTCTAATCTGAACTGAGCGCGCTTTTATCAAACTGCCGAGCATTTTGCCAATAACCTCGCATTTTCCATCCAGCTCCTTCATCAGTTGCTCATCCAGATACTCTATATCAGTAACTCCTCAGGTTGTCGGGTACAAGGTTCTATTTTGTTTTAACCAGCTCGCGATCCAGTACCGTGTTGATTACTTGCTCCACTGTACTATGTTTCGCCTCTGCTTGCTTCTTCACAAGCCGGTAAATCCGACTATCCACAGGCACTAAAAATGTGCGTTTCTGGATATCAAATTCTATCTCCTCCTCTTCCATTTCATTCCAGTAATCAGCAGCGGAATGGGAGTCCCAAAACTCACCTGCTTCTTCAGCACTATTGAAGTGCTCTGGAATTATATCTTTTCTGGTAACTACTCAGGTACCCTTATATGATTGGTAAGTTGACTACAGTCTACCACATGTGATCTAAACGG
>QLUL01000186.1 GCA_018725425.1 Chloroflexota bacterium | reverse complement strand
GCTCGGACGAGCTCGGTCTTACCCACGCCGGTAGGCCCCAGGAAGATGAAGACGCCAATCGGTTTCCTGGGATCTTTGAGCCCGGCTCGCGCCCGTCTCACTGCCCTGGAAATCAGTTGGATGGCCTCGTCCTGAGCTATGATACGCTTGTGCAGTGCCTCTTCCATCTGGAGTAAGCGACTGGTCTCGTCGCCGGCAAGCCTGGTTACCGGAACGCCGGTCCACATATTGACCACTTCGGCAATGTCCTCCTCGGTAACCTCCACCTGTTCGGCAGTCTCCTCCTCTTTCCAATCCAGGAGCGATTTGCTCACCCTCTCTTCTAGCTTCAACTCTTGATCACGAAGCTCCGCGGCATATTCGTATTGCTGATTTGCAATTGCCTGGTCCTTATCTTTGCGCACCGTCTCAAGGGCTTTGCTTAGTTCTGTCACCGGGAGCGGAGACATCAGAGTTGCGATTCGCACCCGTGATGCCGCTTCATCAATGAGGTCGATCGCCTTGTCGGGAAGAAATCGATCCGATATGTAACGGGAGGCCAGTGAAGCCGCCGCCTTTAATGCCTCATCGGATATAAGGAGACCATGGTGCTCTTCATATCGCCCCTTTATGCCCCGCAGTATCTCTACGGTATCCTCCATGGAGGGCTCCTCCACCAGGATCGGCTGAAAGCGGCGCTCCAGAGCGGCGTCTCTTTCCACATATTTGCGGTAGTAATCTGCGGTGGTTGCTCCGATGCATTGAATCTCCCCCCGCGCCAGCGCGGGCTTTAGAATGCTGGAAGCATCGACGGCACCTTCAGCGGCACCGGCCCCAACCAGCGTATGTATCTCATCAATGAAGAGCATACAGTTTCCGGATGCTTTTATCTCCTGGATAACCTTCTTCAGCCGTTCTTCGAATTCCCCGCGGTACTTGGTGCCGGCGACCAGTGCCCCGATATCAAGGGTCAAGAGCCTCTTCCCACGCAGGGTCTCGGGGACATTGCCCGAAGCGATACGGTGAGCGATAGCCTCGGCAATAGCGGTCTTGCCGACACCAGCTTCACCGATGAGGACGGGGTTATTCTTTCGCCGCCGGCTGAGAGTCTGAATTACCCGTTGCTGCTCCTTCTCCCGTCCAACAACGGGGTCAAGCTTCCCCGCTGCAGCAGCGGCAGTTAGATCTATACCCAACTGATCCAGTGTGGTGGTCCGGGTGGTGGTTCGGGCTCCGGTTCCGGCACGCTGTTGAGGTAGGCTCTGATTCAGAAAACGTGTAATCTCGGCACGTGCCTTCTCCAGCGTGATGCCGTGGCTCTCCAGGACACCGGCAGCCACCCCCTCGCCTTCACGCAACAGTCCTAAGAGCAGGTGTTCGGTGCCGATATAGTTATGATTCAGGTGTCTTGCCTCATCAACGGCAAGTTCGATTACTTTCTTCGCCCTTGGGGTAAGACCTACTTCTCCGCGGCTCTTGACTTCCCCTCGACCGATAATAAACTCCACCGATGTCCTGACCTTCGATGGCTCAACATGGAGATTTGCCAGGACTCTCGTCGCCACCCCGGTCCCCTCATTGATTATCCCCAGCAGAATGTGCTCGGTGCTGATATAATTATGGTTAAAGCGTTGGGCTTCCTCTTGGGCTAGCGCCAGAACCTTCCGCGCTCTCTCGGTGAATTTGTCAAATCGACTGGACATCTTTACCCTCCCAAGTTTTGCATTCAATCTTATTATATACCTTTTTAAGGGTAAAGGTCAAGCCATCGCTGACCTCCTTAATCCGTGAGTGCAGACTCAAAACGCTCACCCACTGGGTGATTATTGGAAGCAATCTGATTAGCTTCGCTTTTAACATTTTATCCACGGATTAAGGGACCTAGCGGGTAGCGGGTAGCGCATAGCGTGTAGCCCCCTGGCACGATAGCCTTGCAGTGAACGATTATCAGCGCAGAACCACTCCAAGTTCCTTCTGGAGCATTGTCAAAATATCCTGCTGTATCTCGTCAACCTCTTCGTCGGTCAGTGTTCGCTCCAGTGACTGATAGCGAAGGGAAAAGGCCAATGATTTCTTGCCGTCCGGGACCTGCTCGCCCTGGTAAAGGTCAAAGACACTGACGTGGCTTACTTGAGGAAAGCCGCGGATTATGTCCTCTATCCTCTTTGCCGGCAAGTTAGCATCCACCAGCAAGGCGATATCCCGATCGGTGCTGGGGAATCTGGGGATGGGACTGAAGATCTGAACCCGCTCCACAAATGGCAGTAGTTTCTCTACCTCGATCTCAAAGAGACAGAGAGGGCTAAGCGAAATGTCGAAGTCGGCGGCAACATCGGGGTGGAGCTCACCGATTATCCCGATGGCATTCCCCTCAATGAGTATGTTCGCCGTCCTGCCGGGAAATAGCAGCGTGTCATCCGCTGCTTCGAAGGCGGCTTCGATCCCTAAGTGATGGAACATCGTCTCCAGGATGCCCTTGGCATAGTAGAAGTCGAGGGAGCCTTCATCGGCCAGCCATGACCTTTCATATCGCGGACCACCCATTATCCCGGCGAGCATCTCCCTCTCCTCCGGCAGATCGCCTTCTCGAGGCAGATAGACCTTCCCCATCTCAAACAGCATTATCC
The DNA here is from genome assembly GCA_018725425.1 of Chloroflexota bacterium. Lineage (GTDB taxonomy): Bacteria > Chloroflexota > Dehalococcoidia > SZUA-161 > SpSt-899 > BS503. The sequence continues at coordinate 366 of QLUL01000186.1, read as the reverse complement.
CCTTCGATTGATGTCTCTCGTTGGCAGCAAGGGCGGTCAGCAGCCCTCCCCTCAAACTAAGCCGCAGGAATTCCTGCTCCCGACTCAAGGGATTGGCCACACGGATCCCGAATTGCTCATTGTACCCTGTCTTGTCCAGCATATCCTGACTGGTCAGGGAATAACTGATGACCTCCTGCATCCCGCAGCCCACCAGGATGTCGCCGATCCGATCCCTGAGCTGAGCAAGCGGGGCGGGTTCGTGCTGGGGAAGTTCCCCACTCATCATAGCGGTGGGGATTTCGTCGTAGCCGATGATGCGTGCCACTTCCTCGACCAGGTCATCGGCGATTCTCACATCGGTGCGCCAGTAGGGAACGCTTACTG
>QLUL01000185.1 GCA_018725425.1 Chloroflexota bacterium | reverse complement strand
CGGCAACAGCATACGCAGAAAGTGCCGACTCGGAAGAAGGGATAGTATATCTGGATGCCGAAATTCAGGTGATTGACGGCCAGCCGATGATAGTTGTTAAAACCGACATTGAATACGCGGGGACAGAGGACGGTGATGTGTATCTCTTGATACCACTGAGCCTATCTGATACTATAGAAATGATGATTGATGGCAAATCCCTGGCCGTTGAAGTTGATGGCACCTACCTTCTGCTCCCGGTTGAGGATGGTATTGAGAGGGTATGTATTAGCGAATTTGACGTTGAGATTGTTGATGGGCGACTGGTACTTGTGCATGAGACAAACCCCATATGGAAAGTTGCTATCGCTGCCGTCAAGATTGGTGCCGGCACTGCTTTCGGCGCTTGGGATGCACATAGGGATGGTCGATGTGCATGGGCGGGGGCGGCTACGGGCGCAGCTGTAGGTGCTGCTAGTACTGTTGCTATGGCGAAAACGGCGGGTACTTGGGTGGCGACGGCTATAAGGGTGGGTTATGGTGGACATATTGCGGCTAAACTAGCATCACCTGGATTTTAGTACCTTAAGGATTCAAAACCGCAGGCATAAAAGATTTCTAGAGACCCTGTAGGCGGGGTTATCCATTACGCCCCGCGAAAACCCGAAGACAATCGTGGGGCGTAATAAAACTGGAGGAGTGGATATGACAAATTCCCCTGATGGTCAAAGTCTTTCGTCATTGCAAAAAATCAAGGGTGCACTTTTGGAGGAACTTAAAAGTACTAATTGGATGGCAGAGATCAGGTATTTTCTCATAATAACACTCAGTGTCTTACTTCTGACAATCCTTATCATCAAAATTTTCGACGGCGATCCTGATTTGGTTGGAATGGCAGTCGCAGTAGGCGTCAGCCTTTGGGTGCTCAATAGGGGATTTACAACTCGGTTCTTACGTGAGGATAAGAAGAATTACCGGTCTATCATATGGTGTATCTGGCCTGAGCGCTATTATCCCTTCGATGAAGCTCAAGAAAGGGAGTATAAAACTTACGTGCAAGATCTTGTGAGAAAGCACGGGCTAAATTTAAAGGAGCATATTGTGCTTTCGATGATCCAGGCTTTATATGCATTTACCATCGTGCCTGCTTTCGTGTTTTGGGCTGCATACGATATTGCTTTAGAAGAAGGTGTAAGCGAGGTCGCTAGACTTATAGGGTTTGGTATTTTTGAAGTGTCGATCATGACTTTGCTATCAGTAATGTGTTGGGTTTTAGCCTGGTCGCACGATCTCTGGCGCATCTATGTCACCGCCGAAATGGAAAGATCCTGGAAATGCAAATTGTTGTACCGGCTTAGAAGAGTCAGACACCTAGCTTCAGGAAAAAATGCGATACATCCTCCCGGAGAGGATATAATAAAACCAGACTAGGAGGAGTTGACATGGGTAGAAATTAAGGCAGACGCTTGAGTGCTAGTGGTAAACTTAGTCCCTTAGATCTAAACTCTTGCGCAAAATGGAAAATTTTTTTGGTTCCGGCTTGTCCGGGTTAGGTTAATGTTCCCAAAAGGTGTCAACGTTTGGCGGACTTTGCCAGGTAGTCATAAAACAGATGTTCAATTCCAGATAACAATTTATTTTGTTCACCCCTGCCTACTGTAACAGGGGTAAGGCCTACTTAACCTCGTAGACTTTAAGAACCTCGTCACCGTAGTGATTTATGACTTTGATGGCAATCTTGCCGGTTTTGGGTAACTCAAAAGGGTGGCTGATGGTGGAGTAGAGTGAAGACCAAGCAGCCTCATCAATCTCGGCTCTAAGCGCTCTCTTCAGTTTTTCATAGGGTTCGTCAGCGCCAGTGAAGTAGGCATGCCGGACGAAGAAGCTTTCCTCGTTATAATCAGTATCTATGAACCAGCAGGCTATGTCGCTGGTGGAACTGCTGCGAATCTGCCCGGTAGTGGGGTCATACACATCAACCCCCTTAATCTCAACGACTATCCTACTGTCTTTCTGTTTCCTGATGTCAACATCCGGCTCACCGAAAACCATAAAGAGATTCCCGGCGCCGGTCTTCTTCAGGAGTTCGTCACCCATCGTAAGGTCAGGGTTCATTCGAGTTGGCAGGACAGTCAGCTTACCGTAGCGTTTGGCTTCCTCCGAGACATGGGCATCAAAGGCGAACCCACAGACAAGGAGTAGATCAAATCCGACACCCTTGACCGCCTCCTTGGCGGCATTTTTTACCAGCTCAGAGTCTACTGTTCCGTGCTCCGGACCAATACAGACCGCAACGCGGCGAGCAGTCTCGTCATTCTCGGTGTACTCACCCTCCGCATGGATGTGCTCGCCGGCGTATGGCTCAAGCCAATCGAACTTAAGGCGCTCGTTCTTGATGGTGTTCTGCACCCCAGCCTTTTTCAGGTTTTCCAGAATCATCATCTCAAACTGCCCTGCCCCAGCATCTTTTTTGGCTTCTATCTCAGTAGCCGGTCGTTCATCCTCCATGGCAATCACCCGATGCGGCGAGAGGCTCTCCACCGTGAAGGGACCGGTAACACGGATGCGTTTATTATCCTCGTAGGGCTGGTCGTAAAGGATCTCGGTTTCGGTATAGCGGGCGATAGCCTTGTCAATCTCCTCACGTGTCATGCCTTCTTTGATGTCAGGATTATTGGCAATGGACTTGAGGGTTACATGAGGCACCTGTTTGTAAACGAACCCCTTGCGAATGTCTCTGAAAATCCCCCCGCTTTCAGCGTCTCCCTTTCCCAAAGGGGGATTGAGGGGGATTCGTCCGGTGAGTTCGGCTTCCTTCTTGATTCCTTCGGGCGAGTCAGCCAGCAGATAATAAGGGAACCTGGCAGACATCAAACGGGTGCGTGCCAGAGCCAACGCCACCCGGCTGGTATCAATGGTTATCCAGCGGCGTCCCCACTGCTCAGCAACATAAGCCGTTGTGCCACTGCCACAGGTGGGGTCTAAAACCAGGTCACCGGGGTCAGTGGTCATGAG
>QLUL01000184.1 GCA_018725425.1 Chloroflexota bacterium | reverse complement strand
CTCGGGTGCCAGCAAGCGGGCTAGCGCCTTGTCTTTGAATGCTTGTCCGTATCGGGCCATGTTCGTCCTTCTTCGCCGCCCCAGGGTTTTTGGTTCTATCGAGGCGACAACTATTCTGACGTATGGGGACCTCCAGATTTGTTCATCTGTCTGGTCTTGTCCTTGTTGCTCTAATTACATCTCTGAAAAAAGGAGGGTTGAACTCAATGCCCTCCTAGCTTATGCTCGTAAAACAGGGTTATTCCCTGTGATGTTAACGCTGACAGTTAAACACAGTAAAAACAACTGTCTAGATGATCTATTAAAACACTTAAAAGGGGCTAAGATGAGGCTTATAAACCATAGAGCATACACAACCCTCAAACCTCAAATAATTGGCTCCGTGACAGCCACTGAGGTCACTGGCGGGGGCTTTAATGGTTGGCACCCTCATTTCCATATTGTTCTCCTTGTAAAGGCTAATACAGAAACAGAGGCAGTAACCCTTATAGAGAAGCTTCGTAACCCTTGGCTAGTTTCTTTAAAGGCAGAGGGTCTAGAAGGATCAGAAGCAGCCTTCCAGGTACAGAGTGCCAAAGCTGCAGGCAACTATATTGCAAAGTGGGGAGTTGCTGAAGAGCTATCATTAGGAGGCAAAAAGAAGGGTCGCTCAGGGCGAACTCCTTTTCAATTATTGGCTGATTATGCTGAGGGAGATATAGGAGCAGGTTATCTATTCCAAGAATACTCAAGAGTGTTTAAAGGTAGAAAACAGCTTGTCTGGTCTCCTGGTCTAAAAGACCTAGCTGGAATAAAAGAAATGAGTGATGAGAAGGTTGCTGCTGAGGAGGTTAGAAGATTTGAAGAATCGAAACTCGATGAATGGATAAAAAGTTTTGGTCATATTATGTGGACATTTCACAGATATAAGAGGGCAGAAATATTGGAAGAAGTGGAGGAATCTAAAAAGCCTAAACCTCCAACCTCGTCTGAGTCGAGTGTATAACGTAGAGGTTAACCGGCGGGCCGAAGGCACGTCCGAGTTGAACCGCAGGTTAGGCACTGGTGCGAAGGGTGACTGGGCCTTGGAGCGCTGCGGCGCTGCCGGAGATTATGGCTGGAGCCTTGCAGGAAAGCAAGCTCGATGTGCCAGTTCTGTTCCACGAAGGCCGAGCAGCAGGCCGGCAAACGGGCAGCGCAGCCGGAGCACGCGGAGGTGGAACCGCAGAAGCCAGAGCGAGGCCTAACGTTGAGGTTAACCGGCGGGCCGAAGGCACGTCCGAGTTGAACCGCAGGTTAGGCGCTGTTGAGAAGGGTGCTGCGGCCTTGGAGCGCTGCGGCGCTGCCGGAGATTATGGCCGGGCTTTGCAGGAAAGCAAGCTCGATGTGCTGGGTGGCGGTGGGCAGACCGGGGGATGGCAGGCCTGCAACCGGGCACTGCCGGAGCCCGAGGCAGCGGAACGGCAGAAGCCAGAGCGAGGCCTAACGTTTGGCCTGAGGGGCGCGGAAACAGGCGGCGAAGTCGGCTGTTGGAGCGTCCCTCTTGAAGCGATTGTTATGCTTAATTTCCAATTGGTTTGTCACTGAGGTCCGTTATCAGTAGGCTTTTTAGTTGCCCAGAACGGCTGGTGCGTTGATAACCTTTGAAATAAACTCTGCCTTCGTCTTCCTTGTAAGCCCGGAGTGCATTCGACTGTAGACTTGATGTGACAATTTGGACAATCTTTTGGCCTCTCGAATTTTTGCTTAACTCAAATGAAACAGGTCTACCGAATTTCTCGACATAAATTCTCCCTTTAAATGTATTCGAGTTGTAGCTGCTGACGCGCCCGACAAATGCCTCTTCTTCGTCAGACGTGCGTGTCTCGTGGATGTACTCCCAGGTTTGCATCGAAAAACTTGTTTCAAGCGGAAGGCGCTCTCTATTAATGGTCGCCGTTATTTCTGCTTTTCCAGCCGTTCCAGTCATATATATTGGCCGGTGAATTTCATGCATGGCGGTATTGCATTTTTCAATTAGAGAATCGGCTTGGTGTTGCTTAATGAGGGGAAGTTTCACATTGTTTTTCTGGGTCTCTTCATATAGCTGGCCGAGCGATTTATTTAGGTCAACACGAACGCCTAGACTCTCTGACACAACATAGTCATAGAGTGAGTAAACGAGGTGACCAAGTGGGGAATTGTTTTCAAGTGTTCCCAAACCATACATGGCGGTTAGGACTACGACACTGTTTATTTTCCAGCTCCCATCAGTTGGCGGAAATGCCAGAATTTCTGCGCCTTTGAGTGCGGGAGCTTGTGTAATTATTTTTTGGTTTAAAACAAGATGTGTTGTCAGGGCGATAGAGCGCTGAAACCCAATAATGGCTTGCGAGACGTCATACAAGTCTATTCTGTGCTCATCTGCCAGTTCACCTGTGAATGAGAGGGTAAATTGCAGAAGATCGCTTCTCATAGCATTCGACATCTCGTGGACTCACCTGTGAGCCTAACGTTGAGGTTAACCGGCGTGCCGAAGGCACGTCCGAGTTGAACCGCAGGTTAGGCGATGGAGTGAAGGGTGACTGGGCCTTGGAACGCTGCGGCGTTGCCGGAGATTATGACTGGAGCCTTGCGGGAAAGCAAGCGCGAAGGCAAGCAAGCGCTGTGTGCCTGTGCCGTTCCACGAAGGCCGAGCAGCAGGGAAGCGTCGCCGGAGCGCGAGGGTTTGGAGTACGGAAACCCAACCGAGGCCTAACGTAGAGGTTAACCGGCGGGCCGAAGGCACGTCCGAGTTGAACCGCAGGTTAGGCGCTGTGGGACAGGGTGCTGCGGCTTTGGAACACTGCGGCGTTGCCGGAGATTATGGCCGAGGATGTGCAGGTAAGCAAGCGCGGTGCGCTGGGAGACGGTGGGTAGACCGGGGAGCAGCAGGCCAGCAACTGGGCAGCGCCGCCGGAGCGCGTGGAGGTGGAACAGCAGAAGCCAGAGCGAGGCCTAACGTTGAGGTTAACCGGCGGGCCGAAGGCACGTCCGAGTTGAACC
>QLUL01000183.1 GCA_018725425.1 Chloroflexota bacterium | reverse complement strand
AAAAAGTGGTGGAACTTGTTTCTTCTTATCAGCCAAACGTATTTGTCGCCGGCCCGGCATTCAATGCTGGCAGATACGGCGTCGCCTGTGGGGCCTCCTGCTCAGCGGTTGGCGAGAAGCTCGGCATCCCGGTGGTCACGGCAATGTATGAAGAGAATCCGGGGTTGGAGATCTATCGCAAGAGGGTTTACATTATCCCCACCGCCGATTCAGCTTTGCGTATGAAAGATGCCATCCCCAGAATGGCTTCCCTGGTGCGGAAACTGGGGCTCGGCCAGGAGATCGGCCCCCCGCAGGAGGAGGGTTACTTCCCACGGGGGCTGAGGGTCAATCAGTTTGTCGATCGAACGGGGGCGGAGAGAGCGGTGGATATGCTACTGCTGAAACTCAAGGGAGAGCCTTTCCAGACCGAGTATGCGATGCCGAGTTTTGACCGTATCCCTCCCAGCCCGCCGATTGGGGATCTGAGTTCAGCTACGATAGCTCTGGTGACCTCGGGGGGGATAGTGCCCCGAGGGAACCCCGACCGAATAGAGTCCGCCAGCGCTTCTAAGTTCGCCAAATATGATATCGCTGGTCTGGATGACTTGACGGGAGAGGACTATCAGACGGTGCACGGAGGTTACGATCCGGTTTACGCCAACGAGGACCCGGATAGAGTCTTGCCGCTTGATACGATGCGCACTCTGGAGAGGGACGGGATCATCGGCAAACTGTATGATCGCTACTACGTTACCGTCGGCAACGCCACTTCGGTGGCCAATTCCGAAAGGTTCGGCAAAGCGATCGCCGAGGAACTGAAATCGGCCGGGGTTGACGGGGTGATCCTTACCTCCACCTGAGGGACCGATACGCGTTGCGGTGCAACGCTAGTAAAAGAGATCGACCGGGTAGGATTGCCCGTCGTACATGTGGCCGCGATAGTCCCCATCTCGCTGACCGTGGGCGCCAATCGCATTGTGCCCGCGGTGGCTATTCCGCATCCATTAGGGAATCCAGCATTACCCCAAGATGAGGAGAGGCAACTGCGCCTCAGCCTGGTAAAGAAAGCCCTGCGAGCGCTACAATCGAAAGTCGAGAAACAGACCGTGTTTGAGGAATGATTTAGGGCGATGTTTGGCATCCAGGATGGGTTGGCATTGATCAGCCGCCGAAAACAATCAAAGATTTGCTTCATGCCCCTACATCATTTCTATAGTCATCCGCATAAATCAGTGCACAGTTTTCCCATCATTGCGAGCCGAAGCCGCGAGCGAAGCGTGGGGGGAAGCGAAGCAATCTATTCCATCCTAGCTTGAGATTGCGGAGCTTGTTCCGAGCCTGTCCAGAGATTGCTTCGGGACTTTGTCCCTCGCAATGACAGGCGAGGAATCACGCTCCTCGCAATGACATAGTGCAACTATTTTTGCAAGATACTATAATTGCGTAGCGATGCGAGTTGCGTTTTGTCCTTTACAAATATGAATAGACCTACCGAAACTATTGCCAGTATAAAACCATACAAGAAGGTTGTCTCCGGGCTTACCTTATCCCAGAGCAACCCTGCAATAAATCCACCCGGAAGTGCTACCAATCCTATTGCCGCATGAAATGTTCCTAATGCAGTTGCTTTGAGATGTCCTGGCGCTAAATCCACTACGAAGGCTCTCTGAGTACCATCAATCATCGCATAGAACACCCCATAAATACCAAAAAATAATAAGATATTATAAATATTTGAAGTGAACATCAAGCCCAGAGAAGTTACTGCAAATATCAAATAACCTGCAATTAAGACAGGTTTCCTTCCAATTTTATCTGATATTATTCCCGAAGGTATTATGCAAATAGTATAAACAATATAGAATAGAACATAGAGAAGTATTGCCACATTATCAGCCAATCCAATGTCCAGCGCCCTTAACAAGAGGAAGGCGTATCCAAAATGCCCCAATGCGAATATTGAAGAAACGATGATAAACAATCTTAAATTCAGAGGCAATTCTCGAAAACTTAGCTTAATAGACATTTCTTCCGTTTCTTTTCTCAAGGGAGTGCCTTTTTCTTTGATGAGAAAAACAACCGATACCGCAATTATTCCGGGCACGAAAGCAAACAGAAAAATGTTTCTGTATCCCCAAACTGGGAGAAGCAGAAACGCAAGGATTGCCCCCAAAACTGAGCCAATACCATCCATAGCTCTGTGAAACCCGTATACTTTCCCCCTGACACTTTCCTCGCACGATTCAGCCACAATTGCATCCCTCGGAGCGGTTCTTAAGCCCTTGCCAACCCTCTCTATTGCCCTGATGATTAGCACAAAGAACCACAGATTAGCGAAAGCAAATAGGGGTTTTATTATACACGATAAAGAATAGCCAAACAGAACAAAGGGCTTTCTTTTCTTAATTTTATCCGACCAGTAACCAGATATGACCTTGAATAAAGAAGCAGTTGTTTCTGCGGCTCCTTCCACAATGCCAACAGCATAAGCAGGAGCGCCTAAGACAGTAGTTAAGAATAAAGGGATCAACGGAAAGACCATCTGGCTGCTAAGATCGGTGAATAAACTGACTAATCCCAAGAGGAATATATTCCTGGGAATGCCCTCAAAGATTCTAATTTGTCTCTCCTTATCAATTTATTGTATCCACATTGTGTTTGAAAAACTTCAATAGTGATTTCGGCTAACGTCCCAAGCGTATCCGAAGTTCCCCGAAGGCAATTTGGGCGAAGCCTTTCATCCACTGTTAGATGAAGTTGCTGCCTTTTTTATTTTCCGATAACTAAAACCTCTTCTGAATGATTATTACTTAAAACATACGTAACTACTCAGGTAGCCCCCTTTGCTACGAACCGGGGGTGCTGACGTCACCACCATTCCCCGCTCCCCGCCTTCGCGGGGAGCGGGGAATGGATTCGCACTGTAAACATATCCTAAGAGTAGTCAGGTGCCATCCGGCATCGGCATGAAGGGGGCACCAGCGAGGGCCTTCTTGAGAGCGTCAATGGCATTTATCCCATTCTTTCTG
>QLUL01000182.1 GCA_018725425.1 Chloroflexota bacterium | reverse complement strand
ATGAGAAAACCGATTTTTTGCATTCCTTCAATAATATAGCCATGAAGCGGAATGTATGGTTTTCTACCGAGATTTGCCACATTCACACATGCACGCCCACCAGGAGTCAACACTCGATATGTCTCTTTCCACACGGTGTTTAGTAGCTGTAGGTATTCCCTTAAACTCAGGTCTTTGTCATATTCCTTTGATACATTATAGGGTGGCGAAGTAATCATCAAATGGACACTATTGTCAGGAAGTTCGCCCATTTCCTCACTAGACTTACAGAAGACTTGATTTAAATATTCTTCAGGAATTCTGTTCTCAATGTATGTTACTCTTTTACCGTTGTTCAAACCTTCGTACAGTCTGCTCCCATAGAATTTGGTGGAATCGTGATTGATACGGCCCGGAGCTCCAAACGAACTTGTCTGTGTACCTCTCTTGGCTTTTGTTAGTCCTGTTGCCATAATTCCACCCATCTTTGATAAGGATTAAAATCAACGGTTTGTTTTATCCAGTTAATCTCCATTCTGTGAGTGCTTGGATGTTGGATTAACATTTGAAGTGCTTTTGAACTAATCTCCACCCCTCTTGGGTTTGTTCCTAATCCAGGTAGTTTGATATAAGAGTTGTTACCCAGTTCTTCAAATACTTCGGTTTGCGTAGAGAGTGGGATATAGAACAGGCCGCCTTTTCCGTTCCATATTATCTGGGCGAACATCATGTCACAAGTTGGGCGATAGGAGTCTAAGAACTCACGGGCATTTTGAGCGTCTACAGTCCATATCAGTTTTATGCCTGAATAGCCTGACCCTGATTTAGTTTTGATTGAGATAGGATTACCAAAAAGTAATACATCCACCTCGGGGGCTGTAATGGGTATATCTGTGGTTACGTTATCTTCGCCAAACCTGTAGATCAATAAAGAGACCAATACTCGTTCTCGTAGGGAACCAACTTCCATGCCTGTTTTCCCAGCTCGCTGGCTTTCTAATTCAGCAAGTAGAAAAAGCTTTGGCAGCTTGTTCTCTATTTATAAGTACGGTTTGGATATCCTCGAATAGCTCCGAGATTTGATGCATTATCACACATTTCGACCTATTGAGTAGTTACGGTCATAAGACTTGGATAGATTATAGCATATGTGAGATCATTGTGCTCTATAATGCAAATATCCCCCTCGGCACCCTTACTGCACTAACCATGACTCGCATGAGCCAGAACCAAAAAGGCAATCTCGGAAATCCCAATAACCATATCCACAATCTCTTGAGGATGTGGCGGTGCTAAGCGCCTAAATCCTCTCAAACTCGAGTCGGAGAACTCGCCTGGTGGAGTCGGTCACCCTCACGCGGTGGTTGATGCGCCAGCCCACCACCCAGACGATCTGTTCTCCGGCACAGACCAATGGCACGCGGTCCCGCCAGGCACGGGGGATCCTGGCATCCATCATGAAGTCCTGCAGCTTCTTTGACTCACCCATCCCCAGTGGCTGGAACCTATCGCCATCACGGCGGCTTCTGACAACGAGCTGTGTGCCGGTAAGATCGAAATCGAGGCAAGCTTTGTATGATGTCCGACAAGAATCTTTGCCCCCAATTACAGGCCCCCCCCAAAGTCTTCGGTTCTGGGGGCGTGATTATAGCCGGCATCATCGACGGGACATGGCTTGCTTTCGATAACCCTTGCTCTGACCCGCCAGCCTGGCAGCATGGTTTCGCCGGGGATAGCCAAGTGGTGTTCCCCTGTAAGCGGCGGCAAGGGACAGGGAGCATCCTTGGACCTGGTGATGAGGCTTTCAGTGTAGCTGCCATGGAATACAAGATCGCCGGGCAGGGAGAGCCTCTTACCCGCCGGCCTTACCAGGACATTGAGCAGGCCCTCAATGTGAACTAACTCAATATCTCGCAGGTCCCCCAGCAATCGTCCCAGGATGGAGCGCAACAGATGCCGCCGGAGCGCCGGGGAAAGGGCGGAAAACGCTCTGTTGTCCAGCGCTACGGCGTCGTGCCTGTCCTGAGCCGAGTCGAAGTGTCGTTCCACTGCCACAGAATCCCAGAGCCGTGCCACCTCCTCATCGAGATGAGCAATATCGGCAGCAATCGTGCAGGCAGCACGAGACAGGCTCTCGCGGATGCGGGGATTATATTCCATGAGCACTGGCATAAGCTCGGCGCGGATGCGGTTGCGCAGGTATTTGGAAGAGATATTCGAGGAGTCCAGCCGTGTGGAAAGATCGCAGGCAGCACAGTAGGCTTCGGTCTCCTCCCGGCTGACCGCCAGAAGCGGTCTGATCACCGTCAGTTGAGCCCCATCGAGCAAGCGCCACCGTGATAGAGGCTGCATGCCTCGGAGCCCCAGAAGCCCCGTCCCCCGAATCAGGTGCATCAGGAGGGTCTCGGCCTGATCATCAGCGGTATGTCCCACCGCTACCGCGCCGGCGCCCGTAGCCCGAGCTACCTCAGCGAAGAAGGCATAGCGTACCTCCCGGGCCGCCTCCTCAATCGAGGAACGAGAGTCGAACAAGAGTCTGGAGTCGAGAGTCGAGAGTCGAGAGTCCCCATCCCTGCCGCCCCGGACTCTGGACTCTTGACTCTTGACTCTCGACTCGGTTACGTCGCGTTTCTGAATGGTAGCGGCGATGCCGAGCTGCCGCGCCAGATTCGATACGTGCTCCGCATCGGCATCCGCCTCCGCACCTCGCAACTGGTGATTCAGATGGGCCACATGCAAATCAATGCCGAGTTTATCCCTTAGCTGGAGTAAAACGTGGAGCAGACAGATGGAATCAGTCCCACCCGAGACCCCCACCACTAGCAGTCTAGAGTCTGGAGTCTGGAGTCTGGAGTCCCCCTCCCCTCCCTCTTGACTCTTGACTCTTGATTTCTGAGTCTGGAGTCTGGAGTCCCCCTCCTCTCCCTCTTGACTCTTGACTCTTGATTCCGGAGTCTGGAGTCTGGAGTCCCCCTCCCCTCCCTCTTGACTCTTGACTCTTGATTCCGGAGTCTGGAGTCTGGAGTCCCCCTCCCCTCCCTCTTG
>QLUL01000181.1 GCA_018725425.1 Chloroflexota bacterium | reverse complement strand
GCCTTCAGCATGGATCCGTCCCCCGTTGAGCATGATCAGTCGGTCACAGTATTGGGCGGCGAGGTTTAAGTCGTGCAGGCAAGCCACTCCTGCCAGGTTTTGCTCAAGACAGAGGTCTTTAACGAGATCGAGGGTCTCGATCTGATAGTTAATATCTAAGTGAGCGGTGGGCTCATCGAGGAGAATAAGTTTCGGCTCCTGAGTCAGTGCTCTGGCGATGGTCAGACGTTGTCTCTCGCCACCGGAGAGTTCACCGATCCTTCGTTCGGCAAAGGGCTGAGTCCTGGTTTTCTCCATCGCTCGCCAGGCGACATCGAAATCATTTCGGCTTTCGTAGCGAAGCCAGCCCAGATGGGGTGTCCTTCCCATGAGCACGATCTCAAAGCCGGTGAAGGCTTCGGGCAGAGCGGCTATCTGAGGCACCACGGCGACGAGGCAGGCCAGCTCGCTCCGGCCGATACCGGATGCCTCTCGTCCGTCGATAAAGACACGCCCGCTCTTTGGGGTGAGCAAATGACAGATGCCTTTAATCAGGGTTGATTTCCCCGAGCCATTCGGGCCGACGATGCCCAGAAGCTCCCCCGGTGCAACCTCGAGGTTGATGCCGCTTAAAACTGTGTGCTTGCCGTAGCCGAGTGTGATGTTTTCCAGCTTTAACATGCGATCACCATCCCTAAAATACCGCCACCTTTTTCTGTCGCAGGAGATAGAGAAAGAACGGCGCCCCTAAGAAGGCGGTTATCACCCCCACCGGTATCTCAGTGGGCGCCAGCACCGTTCGTGCCGCAGTGTCAGCCAGGATTAAGAAACTGGCCCCGGCAAGGGTAGTGAGTGGCAGCAGAAAGCGATGGTCAGGGCCCCAGATGAGGCGCACCGCGTGGGGGATGATGATGCCCACAAATCCGATAGTTCCCACAAAGCTGACTGCGGCGGCAGTGATCAGCGTCGCCGCCACCAGCAAAATCAGCTTGACCCGCTCGACATTAATTCCCAGTTGCTGTGCCTGCTCCTCATCGAGCTGCATCACATTTAGCGGTCGGGCATGAAGCCAGATGACCACCACCCCGATGATACAGGGTGCAGCAATCACCCATACTTGCTCCCAGTTGCTCAAGGAGAATCGGCCCATAAGCCAGGCGATTATGCCGTGCAATCTATCTCCGGAAATGATCATTAAATAGGAAGTAATTGAGGCTAAAAAGGCACCCAGAGCCACACCGGCCAGGATAAGGGTGGTCACGGGTAGGGTTTTGCCCACCCTGGCGATGGAATAGACGGCGGTTACCGCCAGCAGGCCGCCGGAAAAGGCCAGCACCGGAATGAGGCCAGCCACCGACCAGGGTAGAAGGAATCCAACCACCGCGCCCAGGGCTGCCCCCTGGGCTACCCCGATGAGATAGGGATCTGCCAGGGGGTTACGAAACAGTCCCTGATAGGTAGCCCCGGCCACGGCCAGCGCAGCACCGACCAGGCCTGCCAGCAGCACCCGGGGCAGGCGAATATCAACGACAATTGTCTCCACCGCTGCTGACCAGGCGGGGGTGATATCTACAAAGGGCAGCCGGGAAAGCAACACCCCCCATATAGTGCCAATGGGAATGTGGGTGCTTCCCACCGCTGAAGCTACAACCATTACCACTCCCAGGAGCAGGGCCAGCCCGGCGATACTGTACAGGCGGCTTCGCCAGCGCAGCGAATAGGCTGCGGCGGCTTTCGGCAGTGGCATGGTCGTAGCCTTGGGCGGGTTGAATAATATCATCGTCATTCCGGGAAAAGTTCGGGCTGCAGAAGCCTTTCCAACTGCTCCAGGGCATCAACCAGCCTTGGTCCGGGGCGGCTGAATGGGTCATCCTCAACCAGGTATATCCTGTTTTCCCTAAACGCAGCGGTGACCCCTAATATTGGCACATCCCTTACCCCGGCAGCGCCGTGAGTGGCAATAATTACCTGGGGATCTCGGGCAATGACCGTTTCCAGATCAATCATCGCCCAGGCGACGAGGTCATGAGCGATGTTTTTCCCTCCAGCTTTGATGATCAGGTCATCAGCGAAGGTTCCTGAGCCAGCGACCCACAGCGGGTCATGCCAGACTACGTATAGAACCCCTGGTCTTTGCTCATCAGTCAGAGGCCGTGTTCTGGCAGTTATTGCATCAATCCTTTCCTTCAACGTGGTAACCAGCCGGATGGCCTCCTCGCCCTTGCCGGTGATTTCCCCGACTGAGGCAATGTTAGCGAGTACCCTACCCAGAGTCTTTGGCGCCAGGACGAAGACGGTTATGCCGACCTCTTCCAGAGCGGCGATTCCTTTCGGGTAGTGGGCGCCTTTGGCCAGTACCAGGTCTGGCTCAAGAGCGACCACCCTCTCCAGGTCGAAGGGGAGCCAGCCACCTACCTTTTCTATATCCAGGGCCGCTTCTGGGTAATTGCAGAACGTGGTCACCCCGATTACCCGGTCTCCAAGACCTAAGGCGAAGAGGATTTCGGTATTGCTTGGGGCAACCGAAACGATCCTCTGCGGCTCTTTTTCAAGGGTTACTGTTCTTCCCAGGTCGTCAACGAAGGTGCGGGGCACCGGTACCACAGGCTCGATCGGTCTGGGGCAGGCGCCCACCAGGGCAAGCGTCAGGATGAGGGTCAGAGCGATCAGGATTCTTGTCCAGTGTCGGTGTCGAGTAGAAGCCATTTCAACCTCCTTTCTATTTTTTGTGGGTATTAGAGTTTGTCACCGTACCCACGGTCGGTCCTTTCAACCCCAAAGGGTAGGGGGCGAATTTATTCGCCCTATCGAGGGAGGCTAAAGCCTCCCCTACCCATTTTCAATGGTTATCACATGTCTCTATCACCTCCTTCAAATAGAAATCCCCGCCTCCAGGGCGGGGAAAATGTGCCAAAACTAAAACCCCACCCTCCCCACGGAGGCGTTAAGGATTGGTCAGAGGCTGGCGTTCTGGCTTCCCCTAATCGGGGTCACAGTGGCGGGGCCGCGCCGGATTTGCACCGGACTTGCTCTCCCTTTTAGCCCTTGCTCGCGCTCGGGCACCTCTGTTGA
>QLUL01000180.1 GCA_018725425.1 Chloroflexota bacterium | reverse complement strand
GTAATTGGGGGTATGAAGTGATTGGTAATTGGTAATTGGTGACTGGTGGTACCACTATTCACTATTCGCTAATCACTTCTTCGTGATGATCTCCAAGCTACGCCCCACCTTTGGCCGGTTCTTTTCTGAGCCCATTGTTCGCCTCATTGCCCGAACCGGGATTCCTCCAAACGCACTTACCGTCATAGGTTTCCTCCTGAATGCCGTCGTGGCTGGGATGTTGGCTGGCGGCCACCTTTTCCTGGGCGGGTTCCTGGTTCTCTTCTCCGGCTGGTTTGACATGCTCGATGGGGCTCTGGCTCGGGCAACTGGAAAGTCCACCCGATTCGGAACCTTGCTCGACTCCACGGTCGATCGCTTTTCCGAGGCAGTTCTGTTCTTGGGGTTGTTGATCTTCTATCTGGAACAAGGGGTAGGGGCGAATAAATTCGCCCCTTACCTGGAGATTCTGCTGGTCTACTTCAGCATTGTGGGATCGATAATGGTGAGCTATGTCCGGGCCAGGGCTGAGGGACTGGGACTCAGCCTGGAGGTGGGGCTGCTCGCTCGTCCCGAGAGGGTTGTTCTACTGGCGCTGGGACTCATCCTCAGCAAGATATCGCCTGTGGCTCTGCTCGCCGTCCTATGGATTCTGGCCGTAGGAACTATCTTAACCGTCTTACATCGCCTGATTTTTGCCTGGCGGCAGACGAAGGATGATCAGAGAGTAGACTTCAAATAGGCTTTCAGCAGTTCATCGAGATCACCGTCGAGGACTGAGCTGGGATCGCTGGTTGCATAGCCGCTGCGATGATCCTTGACCATCTTGTAGGGGTGGAGAATATAGCTCCGAATCTGGTTTCCCCACCCCGCGCTTACGTGCTCCCTCTTCAGTTTGGCCTGCTCGGCGGCCTTTTTCTCCAGGTCTAACTCAAGCAGGCGCGCTGCCAAAACCCGCATGGCAGTTTCCCTGTTTCTCGATTGAGAGCGTTTTCGAGAGCCAACTTGCCTCAATGGCAACGGATCTTGAGATTCGAGCCCAGTTGATTGCTCTCATCCCCAAGCGTTGAGAAATTCCACTTGATTTCTCATTTCCTCCGCCGATTTAGTGCTAATCAGATTCACCAGGCGACGCATCTGCTGCCCAACGGAATAATGCTGTTGCCGCGCGACGATGATGCCGGAGTGCGACTTGCCCCGGGATCGATAACTTTCGTGGAGACGGTAGAAATCAGCAACATTGAAGCTATAGAGGGCCCGACCGAGCACTGTCGCATGATCTAGATGGTCCTGGTCACTTCGTTCAATCATAGCCTCCTCCAGAGCTGTGGTCACATTTACACCACGCGCTCGCAATGCGCGAACCAGGTCATGATCCATGGCATCTTCGTCGACGTACAAATGAATTGTCATGAATCGCCATGAACGAAGCGAATATGCTCCCGTTCGAGTCTCTCGGCCTCAGCTTCCTCAACGGCAATATCGGTTTCGACCTCTTCCCGGTTGGCATGGTAATAAGCCAAGGCAGCATATACTTGTGCCAGTGACAGGTGCCCAGTACGGTTTGCGATCTCCTCAGGGCTCAACCCCAGTTTATACCACGCCACAACACGCCGGACAGTGACACCAGTTCCAGCGATCCGTGGCCGCCCCCCGCGCACCTCCGGCGTTTGAACAATAAGCGCTCCTATATCGGTCACCTTTGGCATTGCCATCACACCCTCCGGTTAAGAATCTTTATAGGTCTAACTTTAACATTATACACAACTCTTCCTTGTTTATCAAAATATAACTACTCAGCCACTGAGGCGTGAAGGAATCATTTCCTTCACCAAAAGCTGAGGAAGAGGACTTCAAAAAATGAAAATATCAGGCTGCAAATTACCGTTACGTTGCTAACGTAGATTTCAGATAGGCTTTCAGCAGTTCATCGAGATCGCCGTCGAGGACTGAGCTGGGATCGCTGGTTGCATAGCCGCTACGATGATCCTTGACCATCTTGTAGGGGTGGAGAATATAGCTCCGGATTTGGTTTCCCCACCCCGCGCTTACGTGCTCCCCCTTCAATTTGGCCTGCTCGGCGGCCTTTTTCTCCAGGTCTAACTCAAGCAGGCGGGCTGCCAGAACCCGCATGGCAGTTTCCTTGTTTCTCGCTTGAGAGCGCTCATTCTGGCAGGTGGCAACAATGCCAGTGGGAAGATGGGTGATCCTCACCGCAGAGCTGGTTTTCTGCATGTGCTGTCCCCCCGGGCCACTTGACCGGAAGGTGTCTATCTTCAAATCATCCGGATTTACGGTAACGTCAATTTCCCTTTCAACCTCGGGCATGACTTCGACCAGGGCGAAGGAGGTATGACGAGCGTGGTCGGTATCGAACGGGGATAAGCGAACCAGGCGATGCACGCCGCGCTCCGACTTCAGATATCCGTAGACGTAATTACCCTTGATCTCCACCGTGGCACTCTTGATGCCCGCTTCCTCCCCGGGTGAGCTCTCAATGACCTCAGCTTGATGGCAGTGTTTCTCGGCCCACCTGAGGTACATTCGCAGAAGCATCTCGGCCCAATCCTGTGACTCGGTGCCACCAGCACCGGCATGCACCGCCAGGACGGCATTCCTGGTGTCATGTTCGCCACCAAGGGTCTCCTGAAATTCCAACTCCTCAAGGCGCTGCTCAATGTCATTCGCCCCGGCAGCGATCTCTCCATCCAGAGAATGATCATCCTCTGCACTGACCAGAGAAATGATGTCAATGAGATTACTGCACTTTGCCCCTAACTCATTCCAGGTTTCGACGGTTTCCTTGAGATGAGAGAGCCGACGCATGGTAGCTTGAGCCTCTTTCTGATCCTGCCAGAAATCAGGCCTGCTGGATTGGGATTCAAGATGAGCAAGCTCCTTCTCCTTCTGCAGGATGTCAAAGATGCTCCTTCATTCTAGTGATGCGAGCCATCAGGTCTTCTATCCTTAGCTTCATTTCTTCCATTTATCTCTCCATATCTTTGCGCTGAGTACACAAGGGAGCGCTGCATTCAGTGTTCTCAAACAGCGCTGGTGCGAAAGCGCCATACGGCGACAATGCCGAATATTGCGGCGAAGCCCACGAGGGC